>JBBRMX010000001.1:0-43794 GCA_038230615.1 Thermomicrobiales bacterium
GATACCGGACGCACGGCGCGTCTGCCCGCTGGCGGTGAAGATACGCGTCGGGTCCTGGTCTTTCACGATACGCTGCGTGCTGTCGAACAATGTCCCCATGTTGGCATCGCCCCATCCCTGCGCGATTCCCGGCAGGGTGTCATTGGCGGCGACGCCCGTGAGATACCGGGGTGCATTGAGCATGTAGGCTTTGAGCATCGCAGGACTTGGGGTGGTACCGTAAGTGCGCTGGTAGTAGTTGTAGAGTAGTGATGCGACTCCCGCGACGGCGGGCGCGGAGTGGCTCGTACCGCTCGACCACGCATAGAGTGTTTGTCCATTGGGGTGATACTTATTGCTGACACCGCTGCCGTTATACCCGGGGTCTTGCGATGCAGGCCCTTGGATATGGGTGCCGGGGGCGACAATATCGGGTTTCGCCCGCCCGTCTGCGGTAGGGCCGCGTGAGGAAAACGTGGCGATGTCGTCCGCGTTGTTCGCCGCACTGATATTCGAGCCATCAGCGACGCCTTCTTCGCGCACATTTTCTGTCGCACCGACGGTCAAGACATTCTTCGCAGTGCCGGGGGAACCGACAGTGCCGCCGCCCTGTCTGCCGTCATTGCCCGCCGAGAAGACATGCAGCACTTCCTGATTGCCTCCGGTCGCGGTGGACGCGTCCCGCGTGAGGGCATCATATTGGTATGCATCGGTGTCATACGCGCCAAAAGACGACGATCCCCAACTGTTCGAGGTGATTCGCGCCCCGGCAGCATATGCGGCACCGACCGTCCCAGCGTTCGTACCGCCGCATGCACTCTCATTAAATCCACCGTTATTATTTTTGAAGATTTTTACATTGATGAGTGTGCCGTACGGCGAGATACCGAGACCGTAGTGATACCCGTTAGTGTCGGTGTAGGCGGTACCGGCGAGGTTGTTGTAGCCACTGACAATGCCCGCGTTCAGGTTGCCGTGTCCGTCCTGCCCGTCGGGGGCGGCGTCGGTCGTGCAGTTTACTGCCGCAACGACGCGGGAGGTTCCGGGGCGCACCCCGTTCGTATAAAAGTCGGGGTGGAGTGGATTGACGGTGCCATCGTCTACGCCGTCGTCCACGATCGCAACGGGCGGGTAACTGCTTGTGGTCGTCGGGAAGCCTTTCGATGCCAGCCACGCGAGATAGCCGGTGCTGTTCGTCGGAACGATATTCCCGCCGCTGACAACGATATTCCCGGCGAGAATTTCCCCTTGTGCCTCGTCGTTTTTGCGCGGCGCATTGTACGGCTCGATGTTAAATACGTCCGGCTCCGCCGCGATCTGTGCCACATCCGCTACCGGGACCGTGAGAGAGATGTTTGTAAAGTTCAGCACGTCCCGTGTGTCACGCCGTACCGCGCCGCGCGTTCGCAGTCGGGTGAGTGATGACGGAGTCGTTGCAGTACGGTAAAACTGCACCGTCACGTCAATCGTCGTCCCCGGTTTGAGGTTTTGCAGGGTGGGGGCGATGCGGTAATCGGGGTGGTACGCGCCTGTAAACTGAATCGTCGGGTCGCGTTGCGCGGACTGTTCCAATTGCGCGAGTTGCCCGCCATCGAGCCAGATGACGTAGGCATTCTCCGGCATATATTGGACAATCTCGATGCCTTGTTTCCGTAGGGCGTCGAGCCACTGCGGCAACACCGGCCCGACAAACTGCACGAGCCAGAACTGCTTGCCGCTCGTCTTGTTCTGCGCGATGCGGGGCGTGGGTTGCGGCGCGGTCTTCGTGGTGGTTGTCGTTGCGGTTGTGAGGGACTGGTTTCGCAAGATGATCGTGTCATAGTGTTGCGTGCTATGGATGCTTGCGGGGATCGCGGTGCGTGCGGCGGCGGCTTGCGCGGGGGCGGTGCGCCAGAGCGAGAACGCGCCGTAGTTGACGAGCAGGGTCGCGCCGCTTTTCTGGATGGCTTGCACCGCCGCCGCGTCCGCATTGTCAACGACAACTTTTTGTCCGTCGTCTGCAGCGACTGCGCCAGACCACGGGAACGATCCCCCGATGAGCATTGCTACGAGTATCCAGATTGCCCACTTCGTCCGCACGTTTGTCTATCCTTTAGTGTATATCTCAAGCGGGAAGAGTATCGCACGATGTGTAGATTGTGCAAAGAGCGCGGAGACCGGATGTCAAGAATGCAGCAGTACCGCCCGAATTATAGGCGATAGCGGGAGAAATCGCGGTCACTGCGGGTACTGATCGTCGCGCCGATAGCAGGGGCGCAGTTGGCGAGGGTGTACCCGACGGTTTTGCAGGCATCGAACCCGCCGTTATCGCCGCACGCGGGGCTATCGGTGCCGTTTTTCGCATCAACCTATAACGTAACAGCGGCATGAGCGATGCGGGGGAGTAGGAACAGCGAGAGCATCACTGCAGGGTGGAAACCGTGGAATCTCGCCCACCTTGCACCACATCTGCACGCCGTCCGCTCACACGCGTATGGTGTTCAAACAAAACGTTGGGCATTGCACACGATTAGCCTGCGCTGGGAAGCAGGTGCAACCGTCCGGGTGGCAAGCACACCGTGAGCGTGTCACCCGTGCGGATGCCCGCATCGGCGGGAGCGAGTACGGTCAACAGGGTGTCGCCGCACCGGAGCATCAGTTGTTGATGCAGACCGAGATATGTCCGCGCGGTGACAGTGCCGCTGATGCGGTTCTGCCCGTCGCCGAGCGTGATGTGTTCCGGTCGGATTCCGACGAGCATCTCGCCTGCTGCGTCGCCGCCCGCCGGGAGTGCGAATGTGCCGAGCGGCGTCTGTGCGCTCCTGCCGGTAATCGTGGCGGTAAGCAGGTTCGTCATGCCGAAGAAGCGGGCGACGCTCGGTGTGGCAGGGCGTTCGTAGCATTCGGTGGGCGTGTCGTACTGGCGCAGGCTGCCTCGATGGAGCACCGCGATGCGGTCCGCAAGCGTCATTGCCTCGGTGCGGTCGTGGGTGACGAGGACCGTCGTGATGCCCTGCGCTGCGTGCAGGTGGGCGATGAGATCGCGCATTTCATCGCGCAATGAGGGGTCGAGGCTGCTCAGCGGTTCATCGAGCAGCAGAAGACGTGGTGCGGTGACGAGGGCACGGGCGAGGGCAACCCGCTGCTGTTGCCCGCCGGAGAGTTGCGCGATTTTGCGCCGTCCGTAGCCTTCCAGTTGCACTTGCACGAGCGCAATGCCGACGCGCTCCGCGACCACTGCACGCGGCAACCGCCGCATCTTCAGCCCGAAACCGACATTCGCCGCGACATCGAGATGCGCGAACAGCGTTGGGTGCTGGAAGACCATCACCGCCTCGCGCTGCTCCGGCGGCACATCGCGCACCGATACGCCATCGAAGCGTACATCGCCCGTGTCCGGCGCGATCAAACCCGCGATCATCCGCAAAGTCGTCGTCTTGCCGCAACCGGACGGACCGAGCAACGCGACGAGTGAACCGGTCGGCACCCGGAGAGTCATCGCCTCCACTGCCCACTGATCGCCGTACCGCTTGCCGATCCCGTCGAGATCGAGCGCCACCGCAGATGTGGAGCAAACATCTCCGCGTGCAGCGCGAACAATCGCTTTGTCGGTGGTTGCCATGGTGTGTCGAACCTTCCCGCACCGCAATCCGGTATCCCCGGCACCCGGCGCGTACCTTATACTCGTCCCGCCGTCGCGTTGCGGTCGCGCAGGGAGCGGGCGGCAATGACAAGCGCGACAATTGCCGGGGCGACGAAGACGATCGCAAGAGCCGCCGCGACGGGATTATCGCCGCTACGAGTGAAGGTGTACACCAGCAGCGGCAGCGTCTGCACCTTGCCGCCGCCGATGATGAGTGTTGTCGTGTACTGGCTCCATGACACCAGAAAAGCGAACAGACCGCCGACTGCCAGACCGGGGCGCAGCATCGGCACCGTGACATGCCAGAATGCCCGCCACGGTGAGGCCCCGAGTGTCCGTGCTTGTTCTTCCGCCTGCGTGCCGATATTCGCCGCCACTCCTGCAACGGAGACCACGACGTACGGCAGCGCAGGCATGATGTGCGCCAGCACCACGCCGCGTACCGTGTCGGTCAGACCGAGGCGGATGAACAGAATCTGGATGCCCATTGTCACGACGAGCCCCGGCACGATAAACGGAGCGAGCAGCAGCAATTCCACCGCCCGCTTGCCGCGAAAGGTTGCCCGACCGAGCACGATGCCCGCCGGTGCACCGAGCGCGAGTGCGGCGGCGGTCGTCAGCAGCGCAATCCCGACGCTGCCTGTGAGCCCGCCGCGTACGCCTGTCGTCGGGGAGACGACGTATCGCCATGCCCGCCACCCCCATTCGGACGGCAAGAGTGCCGGCCACCGCCACGCGAATGCCGCCGACCAGACGAACAACGGCATGAGCGGCAGCACGACGAGCAACACCCAGATCGCGATGACTGCGGTGCGTGCGCCTCGGCGGTCAGTCATCCTGCTACCGCCCCCGTGCGAGCGTGCGACGCGAGAGTGCGCCGTATGCCACGACGAAGACCGCCGCGACGAAGGTAACGAGCACGCTTACCGCCATCGCTTCCGGTCGCTCGTTGAGGTCTACATCGCTGAACCGCTCGTAGATCCAAACTGAGAGGGCTTTCGGGTACGTACGTCCCATCACCAGTGGCACATCGAACGACCCGAACGTGAACGCGAAGACGATGAGCGATGCAGACAACATTGCAGGGAGCAGCAACGGCAGCAGCACATGTCGGAATCGCTGCCACCCCGACGCGCCGAGTGTCCGCGCTGCGTCGTCATACCGCTCCCCAATCCCCGCGAGGGCGGCAAGGAGCAGGAGCGTGATGAACGGCACTTCTTTCCACACATAGACCAGCACGATGCCGATACCGTACGGGTCTGCCACGAGCAACGGGAAATCGGCGCGGTCGCGCAGTAACCCCAGCGCGTGCAGCAAGCGGGCGAGGACGCCGCTTTGCGACACCACGAAGGTGATGCCGAGTGCGCCGACAAGATGTGGAATCGGCAGCGGCAACTGGAACAGTAGCCGCAACGGGCCGTCCGCATACAGCCGTTGCCGCAGGATCATCGCCAGCCCGGTGCTGCATATGAGAGCCAGCAGCGTGCTGACCGCGGCGATTCGCAGTGAAAGCAGTAATGCGCCGATGAAATCGGGGTCGCGCAGCACATCGGCATAATGCCGCAGCGTCAGTTCGGAATCCCCGACAAGCGCGAACGCGCCGAGGCTCTGCGCGAACGCGAACCCGACCCCGCCGATAAGAAAGAGCGCGACGACTGCAATGGCGGGAAGCAGCGAAAGGAGCAACGAGTAACGAGTAACGAACGACGAGCGGCGACGTGTTGCCACAGGTATGACAATCTGCTCGTTTGCTGCGATGCCACGTATACCCACGCCCGTGCCTCTCTCGTTACGCGCCGCTCATTCTTCGTTACTGTTTCTTGAGGACGTTCGCCGTCCAATCTTTCTCGATGCGGTCTACATAGGCGGCGGGGAGTTCGGGCAGGGCATGCGCCGCGAGTTCCGCCGTCGGGATTGTCGCCTCGTCGAGCACGATAGATTTGAACGCTGCGCGATCTGTCTCGCTCAGGCGGCTTAGCTCCAGTACCGTGGAATCGCCGGAGCGCGTCGTTTTTGCCCGTTCGAGTTGCGCGGCAGGCGATTCGAGGAAGTTTGCCAGCACCATCGCACCCTCTTTGTTCTTAGCGTTAAATGGGATGGCGATGTAGCTCGTGTTTGCCACCGTTCCCGCTTCGAGATAGAAGGAGCGGGCGGTTTTGGGGAACTTGCCCGTTGCGATGCCGACCGATGCGGCAGTCGGGCTGTAACTCATCGTGAAGTTCACTTCACCGTCCGCAAAGAGTTGGTCGAGCTTCGGTGCGCCTTCAGGGTACGTCGTGCCCTTCTGCCAGAGATACGGCTTGATGCGGTTGAGATAGTCCCAAGCGGCGGGCGTCTTCTCTTTGAAAACCGCCTCATTGAAGGCGTTGCCGTACTGCATCCACCCGCCGGTGGTCTCATAGATGACGTGGCGCACGAAAACGCTGCCCGTGAAATCGGGCGGGGCGGGATAGGTAAACTTGCCGGGATTCGCCTTCAGGTACTCCTCAAGGGCTTTCATGGATTTCGGCGGTGTCGGCACCTTTACGGTGTCTGTGACGAAAACGAACTGCGCCCGCGCCCACGGTGCCTCGCGCTCATTGACGGGATAGCCGAAGTCGTTCTTGATGTTCGGTTCGTCCCAGTTGATGAGCGCGGCGTTCGGAATCGCCTTCGACCACCCGCCATAGACGATGCCCGCCTCCGCGATTGTACGGAAATTCTCCCCATTGATCCAGATTAAATCAACGCTGCCGCCGGTGGATTTCCCTGCCTGCTTCTCCGCCAGCACTTTGTTGACGACTTCCACCGTGTCTGTTACCGGATTGCGCTTCACTGTGACACCGTAAAGCGTTTGCATTTGCGGGATGACATATTTGTCCAGATAATCGTTGGTCGTCGTGCTGCCGCCATAGAGAAACCAGTCCACAGTGCTGCCCTTCGCCTTGGCGAGGATAGCGTCCCATGTCATACCTGCGATCATGCCACCCGATGCCATCGCCGCAGTCGCAGCCGTAGTCGTCGCCATCGCTGCCGGGGCAGTTGTCGCGGCGGGCGCGGCGGTAGACGCGGTAATCAGTGTAGTTGCTGCGACCGTGGTTGGTGCAGTCGTCGCTGCTGCAGCGGATGCTGCCGGCGCTGCGGTGCTGGCGGGTCTGGTCGGTACAATCGTCGCCGCTGCCGCTGCGGTCGGCGCAGTGGTCGGTATGGTGGTCGCGGTGCTGCCTCCGCAGGCGGCGAGGACTGCCGCCCCCGCACTCGCGGCGGCACCGGCAAGAAAGTGGCGTCGAGATACACGGAATACAGCCATTGTTTGAATCTCCCATCACCCATACGCCCGGATCATGCGCCGAACGATACGCGATTTCGCCCCCTATGCCAACACTTTACGTCGGATAACGACCCATGGATGTGCGACCTATCAAATTGACAATTATCGTATTGATGTATATCATATTGATGAAAATGGATGTAAGGGCGGGAGGGGCGAAGGTGGTTGCAGGGGTGCGGCAAGGTGTGCGTATACCGGCGGCGGTCGTGGTAATTGCGCGGAAGTGTCTCGCAAAGGGCGTCGGCACCTTCGCGCTCGTCTTTGCGGGGACGGGCGCGGTGATTATTGACGCCACAACCGGCGGGGCGGTCACGCATGTCGGCATCGCGCTCACGTTTGGGTTGGTCATCTTTACAATGATTAGCGCGGTGGGGCATATATCGGGCGCACACTTCAACCCGGCAGTGACGCTGGCGTTCGCTTCGGCACGGCATTTCCCGTGGGTGCAGGTCGGGCCGTACATTGCAGCGCAGTGTGCGGGCGCGATCTGCGCAAGTCTGCTGCTGCGCGGGTTGTTTGGCACGGTCGCGCAGCTCGGCGCGACATCGCCGCGTGGGTCGGACGGGCAATCGCTCGTCATCGAGTTTGTGCTCACATTTCTGCTGATGTTCGTGATCGTCGCGGTCGCAACCGATACGCGGGCGGTATCGCAGGCGGCGGCATTTGCCATTGGCGGCACCGTGGGGCTGGAAGCGATGTTTGCGGGGCCGATCAGCGGCGCGAGCATGAATCCCGCCCGTTCACTCGCGCCCGCCCTCGTCAGTGGCACATGGGGATCGTTCTGGGTCTATCTTGTTGGTCCGGTGTTCGGCGCGATAGCAGGCGCATGGGTGTATCGCGGTATTCGTTTGGAGGGAACCAATGACAACGACAGCTGAACCGATCCGGGTGCTCTTTCTCTGCTCGCACAATAGTGCACGCTCACAGATCGCGGAGGCAGTGCTGCGCGATCTCGGCGGCAATGATTTTGCCGCCTTCAGCGCGGGAACCGAAGTTACCCGCGTCCATCCGTTGGCGGTGCGGGTCTTGCAGGCGCACGGCCTTCCCACCGACGGGCTATACTCGAAACATATGCGCGATGTGCTCGGACCGCATTTCGATGTCGTCATTACCTTGTGCGACAGCGTCGTTGAGGCTTGCCCGCTCTTCCCCGGCGACACGGAGCGGTATCACTGGTCGTTCCCCGATCCGTCTGCCGTGGAGGGAACAGAGGAGGAGCGGATGCGGGCATTCGGGGAAATTCGCATCGGGCTGATTCGTCGTCTGAAGCCGTTCATCGAGGCGCAGCGAAATAAACGGCGCATCACTGCACCCGCATGAGGGGGGATGCCATGGCACTAGGTAGTGAATCACTGATCGCCCTGCCCCTTGATGATCCGACCTGTGCGCCACCCATTCCGGTTGTGCGGCCGACACCCACACAACGCGTGCGGTTGCGAGCAATGGCGGACGAGACGCGGCTGACGCTGCTGCTCACCTTGCTCCGTGCGGACAGCGAGGTTTGTGTCTGCAATCTCGTCCCCGCAGTCGGGGTTGGGCAGGCGACCGTCTCGCATCATCTCAAGGTGCTGCGCGAGGCGGGGTTGGTTGTCGTCGCACGGCGCGGTATCTGGGCGCACTATGCGGTGCATCCCGACGCAGCCGATTGGTTGCGTTGCGTCTTCGCGTGAATGCTTTGCATCGTGTCATGCGGAGGAAATACGAATTGTCTGCGTTATGCTCTTGACGTTTGTACGGCGGCATCGTTGAATACGGCGGGCGAGAACCTACTGTATGAGAACGAGGGAGTACACCGCATGAACATTTCCGTATCTCCTCGCCGTATGTACAGGCTCATTCCGCTTATACTCCTGCTCTGTGTAACGTTCAATGGGGCGCAAAGCGTTGCCGCTTCCCCGACAAGCTACAAACTGCTCGATTTGCCGGCGATGGGACAAGTATGGAATCTGTCGTGCGAATATGCTGCAACCTCTGCCGCAACTGCCTTTTATGGCAGCATGATTACGCAACAATCGTTTCTCGATGCAATCGGGTACAATAACAACCCGCACATGGGATTTCGCGGGCGCATCACCGGTCCGTGGGGCGGCACGAGAGACTATGGCGTCTACGCGGAGCCGATCGCAACCGCGCTCCATAGTTTCGGGTTCACACGCTCCTACTTTTTCTATGGCGGCGTGGACACGCTTAAAGATGAAATCGCCGCGAATCATCCCGTCGTCGTCTGGATTACCGGCACGTATAGATCGTCATCACGTTTTATAGTACAAGACGGAGACGAAACCTATTCACTTATTCCAAACGAACACGCCGTGACCGTCTACGGATATGATGACGTGGGTGTGTGGGTGATGGACCCCAGCACCGCGACGAAATATCGCGTGGGTTGGGGCGTGTTTCTCAATGCATGGAATCAGTTTGACGGCATGGGGCTTGTCGTCGCCTGACCCCGTTCGCACACAAAAACGCCGCGCCGCTTTTCATTGGCAACGCGGCGTTTTCATGTGCGAAACGTGGCGACTGTCGTACGATACGGCACAGAGATAGGATGAAACAGAACGGGAGAGAGACGATGGCAGATGGCACCGTAACCATACGCCCCGCAACGCCGGACGATGCCGCAGCAATCGCAGACATCTACAATCAGGGTATCCGCGAACGCATCGCTACCTATGAAACCGAGGAACGAACACCGGACGAACGCCGTCAATGGCTCGCAACGCACGATGCGCGGCATCCGGTGATCGTCGCCACCATACCGGAGGGCGACGGCGTGCGGGTCGTCGGGTGGGCGTCGCTCGACGGCTACCGTGCGCGGGCATGTTACGCGGGCATCGCGGAGTTTTCTATCTACATTGACGACGCGGTACGCGGTCGGGGCATCGGCATCGCGCTCCTCACTGCCCTGATCGAAGTCGCGGAGCGGGTGGGGATGTGGAAAATGCTCTCCCGCATCTTCCTTACCAACACTGCCAGCCGTGCCCTCTGCGCCAAACTGGGCTTCCGCGAAGTCGGCATCTACGAGAAACATGCCCAACTCGACGGCGTCTGGACTGATGTGGTCATTGTCGAGCGGCTAATTCCCGCAAACCAGCCTTAAAAATTGCCCTCCCTCCATTCGTGTGGAGGGAGGGCAACCGTCGGTAGTGCGGCTAGAGCATAATCACGCTGCGGAGGGTTTCGCCGCGCTTCATCGCGTTGAATGCTTCCTCCACATCTTCGAGTTTGATCTTCTCTGTCACAACCTCGTCCAGTTTCAACTGCCCTTGCTGATACCAGTTGGCGAGTAGCGGGAAGTCCCGCGTTGGCAGGCAGTTGCCATACCATGAGATCGTGGTGGTTCCGCCGATGTCAAAGAATTTCTGGAGCGGCAGTTGCAACTCCGGGCCCGGGCCGGGGACGCCGATAAAGACGCACGTTCCCGCGAGATCGCGGCACCACAGAGCCTGATCGAGCGTCTCCGGGCGACCGACTGCCTCGAACGAGTAATCCACGCCGTACCCGCCCGTGATCTCTTTGATCTTCGCCACGGGGTCTCCCTCGCGGGCATTGATGACGTGCGTCGCGCCGAATAGTTTCGCCCATTCAAGTTTCTTCGGGTCAATGTCCACCGCGATAATCGTCGTCGCGCCCGCCAACCGTGCCCCCTGAATCACGCTGTCGCCTACGCCGCCGCACCCGAAGACCGCCGCCGTACGCCCCGGTTGGACATTGGCGGAATAGAGTGCCGCCCCGACACCCGTCATGATGCCGCACCCGATAAGCGACATCTGCGCGGCGGGGAGCGATTTGTCCACCTTGATTGCCTGATGCGAATGCACGACCGTGTGCGTGCAGAAGGTGCCGATACCGAGGACAGGATTGAGTACCGTGCCGTCCATTGCCTTCATCCGCTTCTCGGCATTGAGGCTGTTGGCGCAGAAGTTTGGCTGCCCGCGCAGACAGAACCGGCATTCGCCGCACGGCGCACGCCACGCGAGGATAACGCTGTCTCCGACCTGCACATTCGTCACACCGGGACCGACCTTCTCAATGATGCCGCTGCCTTCATGACCGAGCAGGAAGGGGAAGCCATCGGTGCCGTACGTGCCGCTCTTGACGCCGAGATCGGTGTGGCAGACGCCCGACGCGACGATGCGGACAAGTACTTCATTCTGCCCCGGATCGTCAACGGTAAAGTCTTCTATCGAGACGGGTGCGCCCGGTGTCCGTGCAATTGCGCCGCGTGCTTTCGTGACCATAACTGTGCGTCTCCTTTGGGGTGTGCGGGGCGGTCGAATAGCGGCATCGTGCCACGTTCCGGCAATGCGCGTCAAGCAACTACACGAGTTGCCATGTTGTGGGGACGGCATCGCACTTTTCAGTCGCCTCGCCGTGCGAAACGAGTTCGCGCAGGTGCGCCCGTGCCGGTCCCGCCAGTTCTGTCCCCATGACCGGGAAGGGACCAAGCGCGGCGTCGGCGCGTGCCAGCACATCCGCCAGTGTGTGTGGTCGCCTGTCCGCGAGTGCGTCCCGGATCGCGTTGCGTGCGTGTGCGACGAAACCCGCACTCGCCGCGAGGAATGTATTCACCGCGTCGCCTTCCAGCACGGCGTAGTGCGCGGTGAGCAACCGGTGCGGTCGGAGCGATTGCAGCCGCCGGATCGTGCCTTCGTACGCATGCACATCGTAATACGGTGGCGGGCTGATGACATTGCCTGCCCGGTCGAGCAGCCCTGCACCGAGGGCGGCATCGGTAATGATTGCGGTGTGCGAGGCGGCGTGCCACAACCCCAGATGTCCCGGCGTATGCCCCGGCAGATGCAGCACCTCAACGGACAACCGCGCACCAAGCCGAAATATCTCCCCGCCGACGAGTTGCACATCGAGCGGCACCGCCCCGGTATGCGCTGCCTTGAGCCATGCCCACGTCTCTGCGTCGTAGTCAATGCCGTGCGCGGCAAACCAGCCGTACCGTTCGCGTTGCATCCGTTCTCGTTCTTCGAGGTGCGCGGCGTCGGCATGATGCGCCACGAAGCGGACGCGGGGCGCGGCGGCGCGGATCGCCCCGTTCCCGCCGCAATGATCCACATCCGCATGGGTTGTCAGTACCCAATCAAGTGATTCCGGCGCGATGCCGTGCGCCCGGAGATAGGGCAGGATGACAGCGGCAGGCGTCTCAGCCGTGCCGGTATCCACCAGCAACGATTGCGCATCGTCCAGCAGATATTGCGCGAACGGGCGCGGCCCCAATACGCTTTCGATGCGATAGATTCCCGGCACGATCTCCACGCTTCGCCCCCTCGCTGCGGCTTCGTCGTGTTGCTATCATACCGCAACGATGGGAAACGAAACGGGACGCCCCGCAGTAAAGAGGCGTCACGTTTCGTGATCGTGTGGGGATCGAAGCGACGCTAATGCCCTGCTGCGACCGGGACGGGCGGCGCAGATGCTTTGCCGCCGCGTTGCGCGAAGTGCAAATCCTTTGCCCGGATAAAGAGCAGCGATGCGGCGAGTGCGACCCCTGTCAGTGCTACCGCAACATAGATCATGTCATGAAATCCTGCGATGAATGCGCTGTGCGTTGCGTTCTGGATCGCCGGCGCGAACTGCGGCGGCACTTGCGGCGGCACGCGCCCCGCGAACGAGACATTGCCGCCCGTGCCGCGAATCAACTGCTGTGCGAATTGATCGGGGACGTTTGCATCTGCCAGCGATCCGGGCAGGTAGTGTCCGTACCGCGTCGTGAAGACTGCGCCAAGTAGGGCAATGCCGACACTGCTTCCGACTTGCCGCATCGTGCTGCTGATGCCGGTCGCAAGCCCCGCCTGTTCACGCGGCGCGGAACTGACCGCAACAGTCGTCAGTTGCGATTGCAACGCCGCCCCACCGATCCCCGTGATAATCAATCCCGGTAGCAATGCGGACCAGTCCGATGTCGCCGCAATGCGGATCAGCAGCAGCAACCCGAATCCGAAGACCACGAGCGAGACGCTAAACAAGATGCGTGTATCCATCCGGTTGCCCAATGCTCCGACGACGGGTGCGATGAAGATGCTGCCGATCACGATGGGGATGTACCGTAGCCCCGTACCGAGTGCGTCATACCCGAGTACATTCTGAAAAAGCAACGCCAGTATGAGAAACAACCCTGCATAGATGAGGCTGATTACCAGCGTCACCACGGCGACCGCGTTGAAGGTCGGCACACGGAAAACGTGGAGATCAACCATCGCGTCTTTGCCATTGCGGACGAGTGCGGACTCGATGAACAGGAAGGCGATAAATCCGATGATCGTTACGGCAAATGCCGCGAGCGTTTTGCTGTTTGTCCAGCCCCATTCTTCGCCTTTGATCAGTCCGAGCGTGAGTGCGAAGAGGGTGACAATACTCAGCGCGACACCCGCGAAGTCAATCGTACGCCCGCCACGTTCGCTGCGCGATTCTTTGATGACGAGCACCCCGACGACGAAGCCGATGATGCCAATCGGCACGTTGATGAGAAAGACCGACTGCCAGTTGACATACTTCACGAGCACGCCGCCGATGATTGGGCCGAGCGCAAGTGCGATGCCCGACACCCCGCCGTAGATACCGAATGCGGTGCCGAGTTCCGGCCCCCAGAATGTAGACGAGATGATCGCTCCGGCGATAGGTGAAAGAATTGCTGCGCCGACACCCTGCACGCCGCGGGCGATCTGCAATTGCGTCACATCCTGCGACAACGCACAGCCGAGCGATGCAACAGTGAAAATTACCAGCCCGACGAGAAAGAGCCGCTTGCGCCCGAACAAGTCACCGATCTTCGCGGCGGTCAGCACGAGGGTCGCGTATACCAGCGTGTATGTTGCAATGACCCATTGCAAGTTCGCAAATGAGGTGCTGAAATCTCGTGCGATATTCGGCAGTGCGACATTGACGACGGTCACATCGAGCAAGGTCATGAAGAGGGCAAAGTTTACCGCCGCTAGCGTGTACCAGCGTCGCGGGTCTTTCTCGCGGGATGTGCCGCTGCCCCATGCGGGTGCTGCGGATGTGGAGGATGCGCGCGTTTCTGCCATGATGGACGGTGCCTTTCTGAGATTGAGGGTTATTGGGCGAGCAACCAGTGTTCGAGTTCTGCACATGCACGGTCGAAGTCGAGATCGGATGTGACGAGATAGCGTGCGCCGCGTTGGAAACACGTTAAGATCGTCGTGGCCGCTACCACATCGAGATCGGCGCGGAATGTGCCGTCTGCAACGCCGTCGCGCAGTATATCTTCGACACTCCGGTTCCAGCTCCGCTCCAGCCGTTCGAGAACATTGCGGATGGTCGGGTCGCGGTCCGCACGCACCGCCATCTCGTGGGTTACCTCATACATAGACGGATAGTGCGCGGCGTAAAATTGCGCGTCCGCGAATTCCTGCCGTAGCAGGTCGAGCGGCGTCGGATCGCCTGTGTACTCAAGAGGCGCGTGGAGTGTGGCGAATTGCTCTGCTAGATAGTCTGCAACGCCGTCAATCAGTGCCTCCTTGCTCATGAAATAGTAGTGCAGTGTGGCGATATTGACGCCTGCACGCGCCGCGACTTCGCGCGTACGCAACCCTTCAAACCCACGTTCCGCGATGATCTCGAATGCTGCTCGCACCAACGCATGCCGCCGTGCATCGCCTGCGGCGCGGTGCGTCATAGCCTCCGGTGGGGTAGGTTCCTTTGTCGTCTCCATCGCGCTTCTCCCGTCTCATCAATCACTTGAGTAGATCATACGTCCTATTTCTCTATTTGTCAATCACTTGATTGAAAACGAATCGCGTACATACATACATGGAGCAACGACCGGAAGATATCCGGTCGTTGCTCCATGTGATCTATGCCAATAACGGTATGTGGTTTAGGCGTGATCTGCGGTGGCGCGGTTGACGGCATCGGCGGTGATATCGAACTGTGACGCAGACCACACCGCCTTGCCGCCCCGCAGCACGATTACCTGCGGCGATTCGTGCGTGACACCAGTGCGCTTCGTTACCGCGCTGGCGATTGCCTTGTCGTTCGCCACATCAACGGTCGGTACATCCCCGGCGATGCGCGCGAGTTGGCGGTGCGCGTTCGCACTGATCGGGCAATAGGGGTCGTGCTTGAACAGGACAATGGGGGCGTCCTGCGACCGGGCGAACAGGTCATCGAGGGCTGCGTCATCGGTTACGGGCGTGAAATGGTCTGCCATTGTGCGCGTTCCTTTCGTTCGAGCAGTAGGTGCGGGCAGCGACGGCTGCCCGCGTTGGTCTCTCCCTATTGTCACACGGATAGCCGATGGTGCAACGGTACTGGTATCGTAGGTGTCTCGTCTGCGAAACTGTGCTGGCACAAACACTGCACGTATCGCCGGTGGGTGCGGCGATACGCGATTCATATGCACGTATTTACGGGAGGGCATAGATGGGAACGGTTGTCCTGAGTCTGGTCTTTCACAATCACCAGCCGATCGGGAACTTCGGCTGGGTCAACGAGGATCATTATCAAAAGGCATATCTACCGATGGTGGAGGCGTTGGAGCGGCATCCCGGCGTGCGAGTTGGGCTGCATTATACCGGGTCGCTCCTCGATTGGTTGAGCGACGCGCACCCCGATTTGCTTGATCGCGTCCGTGCGCTGGCGGAACGCGGGCAAGTCGAAGTTGTCGGTGGCGGCTTCTACGAGCCGGTTCTTGCGGTGTTGCCCGAAATTGACCGCGTGGGGCAAATTCGTGCCCTTTCCCGTGCCGTCGAGGAGCGTTTCGGCACCACGCCCACGGGCATGTGGCTGGCGGAGCGGGTCTGGGAGCCGGGATTGCCACATTCGTTGGTGGACGCCGGGATGCAGTGGACCATTGTAGACGATACGCATCTGATTGCCTCCGGTCTCAGCGCGGATGACCTGTACGGGTACTACCTGACTGAGGACGATGGGCGACCGTTCGGCGTCTTTGCCTCGCTCTATGACCTGCGGTACACCGTGCCGTGGCGACCAGTCGTGGAGGCGATTACCTTTCTCCGTGGGCTTGCTGACACACACACCGGGGGCGCACCGCCTATCGCGGTCATGGGCGACGACGGCGAGAAGTTCGGGGCATGGCCGGGAACTTACAACTCGATGTGGGTGCAGGGCTACGTGGACGAACTCTTCTCTGCCTTCGAGGAAAATAGTGAGTGGCTGACGACGATGCCGCTAAGTGAATATCAGCGCACCTATCCCGCGAAGGGGCGCGTCTATTTGCCGACCGCATCGTACGTCGAGATGAGCGAGTGGGTGTTGCCCGCTGCCGCCGGTGCCGAACTGGAGACACTGCGTCATCAGATGGAGAAAGAACAGCCCGAAATCGCCCGCTGGATGCGCGGCGGGTTCTGGCGGTCGTTCATGACGAAGTACCCGGAGATCAACCGCCTGCACAAGCGGATGCTCCGCACCCATGCGAAAGTCCATGCTGCCCGTGCCGTAGACGGTATCGCGGGCGATGGTGGGCTACGCGAACTCTATCGCGGGCAGAACAATGATTCCTACTGGCACGGCATCTTTGGCGGTATCTACATGAACCACATGCGTGCGGAGACGACGCATCGCTTGCTGCGTGCCGAGATTGCTGCCGATGCGATATTGCATGAGGGGGAAGCAAACTGGTTTTCGCACGAACTCCGTGATCTCGATGCAGACGGGCAACCGGAGTTGCTCATCACGGGGCAGCATCAGAACCTGCTCCTTGACCCTGCCGAGGGGGGGATGCTGCAACAATGGGATATTCGCCGACCCGCGCTCAATGCGCTCGACACGCTGGCGCGGCGGCAGGAGGCGTATCATGCCACCGTACGTGACCACGCGAAAGACGCAGAGATCGGCGAGATGCCCGAAACGGGCGAGGAAGGCGGCGATGCAGAAGCGGGCGAACCCGCGAATATCCATTCCATCATCCGCTTCCGTGAGGCGGGGCTGGACGATTATCTCGCCTTCGATGCGTACGACCGGGGGGGTGGCATCGAGCATCTGTTCGACGCCGAGACGAGTGCGGACGATTTCCGGTTCGGGCGATACACCGAGCGCGGCGATCTCGTCTCCGGTGTCTGGACACTTGATCCGGTGGGGGAAACGGCGGCGTTTCCATCGGCAACCAATGCGGATGCATGGAAGTTTACATTGCGGCGCGATGGCACGATCACGTGGCCGGACGGCGGCACGTCGCCGCTTGCGGTCGAGAAGGCGTATATGGTGCAAACGATGGGGGCGGCGTTTGAATGCCATTACCGTGTGACGAACGGTGGACCGCTCCCGGTGCAGATCGTCTTCGGCTCGGAATGGAACATGAACTTGCAGGGTGGCGGACACAACGAGCAGTGTTATACATGGATGCCCGACCACAGCGTCTTCACGCAATTCCACGATATGCCGGAATCATGGGACGAGGCGACCGAAGTGCATTTCGGTAACACGTACCTCGATACCGATCTGCACCTGCTGGTCAGCCCGCCCGCCGCGCTATGGAAATTGCCGATCGAGACTGTCTCAAACTCGGAAGGCGGCTTCGAGCGTGTCTATCAGGGGACGAGTTTCGTTGCCCGCTGGTCGCTTGCACTCGATCCCGGCGCGACATGGGAGGGCAGCATCTTCTGGACCGCAGGCAGCGCGCAATCTGCCCCGCAGCAATAATTACTCTATTGAGAGATACAATGAAGGGATTGATGGCATGACCGCATCACCACAACATTCACAGCAGTATGACGCGATCATCATTGGATCGGGGCAGGCGGCAGGGCCGCTTGCGACCGCGCTTGCGGAGGCGAAGTGGAAGGTTGCACTGGTCGAGCGCGAACATGTCGGCGGCACGTGCATCAATGAGGGCTGCACACCGACGAAAACAATGATCGCCAGCGGGCGCGTTGCCTATCTCGCCCGCCGCGCCACCGATTACGGTGTGCATACGGGCGCGGTGACGGTTGATATGGAGACAGTGCGGAAGCGGAAACGTGAGATTGTCGAAAGTTTCCGCTCCGGCAGCGAGAAGAGCATCACGCAGGCGGACGGGGTGGATTTGCTGATGGGCGAGGCGCGGTTCATTGGCGCGTCGTCCGTTGCGGTTGCGCTGCGGGATGGGGGCGACGCATTGCTCACCGCCGGCACGATCTGCATCAATACGGGGGCGCGACCTGCCCCGCTCACGATTCCGGGCGCGGACACCGTGACGGTGCTGAACTCGACAACAATCATGGAACTCGACCGCGTGCCGGAGCATCTCATCGTCATTGGTGGCGGCGTGATCGCGGCGGAGTTCGGGCAACTTTTCCGGCGACTCGGTAGCCGCGTGACTATTGTGCAGCGCGGCACGCAACTTCTCGCCCGCGAAGATATAGATGTCGCGGCGGCGATGCTCGACATTTTCCGCGAAGACGGTATCGAAGTCTTGCTCGATACGAATGCGGTGCGCGTGGCGGCGCAACCGGGCGGCGGGATCGCACTGACGGTCAAAACCCCGGACGGCGAACGCACACTGACCGGATCACACCTGCTGGCGGCGATGGGACGTACCCCGAACACCGACCGTCTCGGTCTGGATGCCGCTGGAGTGACACAGGACAAACGCGGTGCGATCCCGGTAGATGAACGGCTGCGGACGAATGTGCCGCACATCTACGCTCTCGGCGATGTGAACGGCGGCCCTGCGTATACCCATGTTTCGTATGATGATTTCCGCATCATGCGAACGAACCTGATTGAGAAGGGCGACGCGACGACGAAAGACCGGCTCATCCCCTCGATCACTTTTACTGATCCGCAACTCGGTCGGGTGGGGATGAGCGAAGCGGAGGCGCGGAAAGCGGGGCGCGAGATTCGCGTTGCGAAAATCCCGATGAATTACGTGGCGCGGGCATTGGAGACGGACGAACCACGCGGGCTGATGAAGGCGGTGGTGGATGCCCACACCGAGCAGATTCTCGGCGCGGCAGTGCTCGGCATCGAGGGGGGCGAGGTGATGTCCATGCTGCAAATCGCCATGCTCGGCAAATTGCCATACACCGCCTTGCGAGACGGCATCTTCGCGCACCCTGCCCTCGCGGAATCGCTCAACACGCTCTTCTCGACCTTCGAAGAATGACTTGCCCCGTTGCAACGCGGCAAAGAAAGGGGGCGCAAGGTGCGCTCCCTTTCTTCTTATTGCTCTTCAGTTTTCAGTCCTGAATGTCGGCACTTCCCTAATAATATCCGCCCGTTGGCTTGTGGCCTTCGTAGACGGGGGTTTCGCCAAACAGGACGGTGCCGGGGCGCAGGTAGGGAATAAGGGCATCGTCGTTCACGTCTAGCCCGATGCCGGGGCGGTCGTTCAGTTTGATCGCGCCGTTCTGGATAACTGGCTCGTCCCATGTGGCGAAATCGTTCCAGCCCTCGTAGTCAATCCAGTGCCATTCCATGATGAGGAAGTTCGGGATGCTGGCGCAGACATGCGCGGATGCCATTGTACCGAGCGGCCCGCAGACATTGTGCGGCGCAAACTGGATATAGTAGACCTCCGCCATGTTTGCGATCTTGCGGCATTCCGACAACCCGCCGCACTTGGGGATGTCGGGCATGATTGTGTCTACTGCCTGTTGTTCAATCATGTCGCGGAAACCCCAGCGCATGTAGAGGTTTTCGCCCGCGCAGATCGGCACGGGGGAATTGCGCTTGACTTCGCGCATGGCGGCGACATTCTCCGGCGGCACGGGTTCTTCGAGCCAGAGCAGGTTGAACGGCTCCATCGCCCGCGCCACACGAATACCGCTCGCGGTGTCGTATCGCCCGTGCATGTCAATCGCCACGTCCACACCCGGCCCGACCGCCTCGCGCACTGCCGCGACGCGGTCGGTCATCCACGTCACTTCTGGACCGGAGGCGTTCCAGTTCCAGCGGTCATTACGAAAACCCGCCTGTGTTTCGTCCACGTCGAATTTTAGTGCGTCGAAACCGAGCGCGACAACATCCTTCGCCCGCTGTGCATATGCGTCGGGCGAGAAGTCTTTGCCCGCATGGCTGTCGCAATAGAGGCGCACGGTGTCGCGGAATTTGCCGCCGAGCAACTGATAGACGGGCACACCGAGGATTTTTCCGGCGAGGTCCCACAGCGCGATCTCGATGCCCGTCATGGCAGTAACCGTCGCGCCCGCCATTGCGCCATCGAACAAGCGGGAGCGGCGCATCTTCTCGAAGAGCATATCAACATTGAGCGGGTTTTCGCCGATGATGTAATTTTTGAGGGCGTGCACCATCGCGGGGCAACCTTCGCCGCCGTGAATGCATTCGCCGTTGCCGATCACCCCTTCGTCAGTATAAATGCGAACATAGGTCGAGTAGCCGTGACCTTTAACCTCTGCGGTGCGTATGTCGGTAATTTTCAACCCGTGCTCCCTTCAGTGGTCAGTGACGAGTAATGAGTAACGAGTATCCGGTGACGCGCAACGACGGACGAGCGGCATGATACCGCATTATCGCCTGTGGGTTACTTCGCTGCGTTCACCCACGCGCTGTAGTCTGCTTCGATATCATCAGTCCAGACGGTGTCTATCTCGCCGGGAGTATACCGACCCTCAGTCAGGCGGAGACGGCTGAATGCATCGCGTGAGGCGATGTCTTCGCCTTTTTCCACTACCGCTTGCACAAGATGCGGCGGGATAAAGATCACGCCCGTGGGGGTGCCGAGAACGACATCGCCGGGAAGTACGCACACGCCGCCGATCCGCACAGGCAAGTTGATGCCCGCAAGGGTGACTTCCCAGATGAACGAGGGATGCACGCCCCGGCAGAAGATATTCACATTGTCGAACTCCCGGATGCCTTGGTAATCGCGGATGGTCCCCTCGATCACGGCGGTCGCGCCGTGATTGCCAAGCGAAGTCGTGAGATTGTCGCCGACGAACGGCCCGCCCTCCACTTTGCCGAACATATCCACGACCATCACATCGCCGGAACGCAACAGATCAATGACCCACGAGTTCTGCCCGCCACGTGCGCCGCGCCCCTCTCCGACACCGGTTTCTTGCACAAGTTCGTCGTAGTCGGGACGTTTGGGGATGAACTGCGCCGTCACCGCCCGCCCGACAAGGATGTTGTCCGGGTGTGTAACGAACCAGTTGCCCTCGAACTGATGATGGTAGCCGTGTTCTCGCAGCACGCCCCACACCTGTTCGGTCGTGACCGCTTTCAGCCGCTCAAGCAAGTCGTCCGGCACATGGGGGCGTCCGTCTGGTAGGCGGTTGTAGGTGCTGAGGCGGGTCAGTTCACTGACAGTTTCGGGTGGGCAGACGATCTGCATGATTCCTCCTTATGGGGTTGTTACGGGTGTTCCGCGTAGAATGTCGTTCCCGGCACCATGTAGCGGCGCAATATGTCGTCGTCCATCTCGACACCGATACCCGGTGCGTCGCTGAGGACAAGATGCCCGTTTTGAATGAGGGGCGTTGTGCCAGTCGTGAGGGCGTCCCACTCCGGGCGATCTACCCAATGCCATTCCATGATGAGGAAATTGGGGATCGTGGCGCAGACGTGCGCGGACGCCATCGTGCTGAGTGGGCCGCCGACATTGTGCGGCGCGAACTGCATGTAGTACGTCTCCGCGATATTGGCGATCTTCCGCGCTTCGCTCATGCCGCCGCACTTAGGGATGTCCGGCGAGACGATATCGGTCGCCTCGGTCTCGATGAGGTCGCGGAAACCCCAACGCGTGTAGAGATTTTCGCCTGTGCAGAGCGGCACCTTTGCGTTTGTCTTCACTTCGCGCATGGCGGCGACATTCTCCGGTGGCACCGGGTCTTCGAGCCAGAGTAGACCGAATGGCTCCATTGCCCGCGCCACGCGGATACCGCTTGCGGTATCGTACTTACCGTGCATGTCAATTGCGAGATCAATCTCCGGACCAATTGCCTCGCGCACCGCCGCAACCCGTTCTACCATCCACGCGACTTCACGCGGCGAGGCGTTCCAGTTCCAGCGATTCGCGCGGTGTCCGGCGTCCGTCTCGTCCACGTCGAATTTGATTGCGTCGAAACCGAGCGCGACGACCTCCTTCGCCCGCTCCGCGTATGATTCCGGCGCGAAGTCCCGTCCGGCGTGGCTGTCGCAGTAGAGGCGGATGCGGTCGCGGAATGCGCCGCCGAGCAACTGGTAGGCAGGCACGCCGAGGGCTTTGCCCGCGAGATCCCATAACGCGATTTCGATGCCGGAGAGTACCGAGACGGTGATGCCCGCCATCGCGCCGTCAAAGATGCGGGCGCGGCGGAGTTTCTCCCAGAGCATATCCACATTGCGCGGGTCTTCACCGATCAGGAGCGGGGCAAGATCGTGCGCGACCGCCGCGTATCCCTTGCCGCCGTGGACACATTCGCCGTTACCGACGATGCCCGCATCGGTTTCGAGCCGGATATAGAGCGAGTGAATGAAGTGTTTCGTTTCCGCCGTCCGCAACCCGGTGATTTTCACACGCCGCCCTTTCTGATGTGCTTCCCTCATTCGTGCAGGCGAAAAAGACGGCGATGTATGGGCAGGAAGCGACCGTACTCCCACGGAAAACGGGTCAGGCAAGGTAGAAGCAAATCATGCGCGTTCGTGCGCGTCCCGTCAATGCGTCATTAAGGTACGGTGAAGAGCGTGCGGGCATCGTGTGTGAAGTGGTCGGGGTCGAACGCCGCCCAATCGGTCGTATCCACGACGAGGGTATGCGCGGGTGGGCAGATCGGTTGCCAGATGCCCGCTGCGAGACGGTCGCGGAGTTCGCCCTCTTGCACATCTTCGGCGTGGCCGGGGTGCCGTTCGCCCGCGTGCCAGCGTGCCATGAATCGTGCGACGATCACGGCAGGATCGGCGGTGCAGAAGATTTCGCGCACATCGCAGCCATAGTGCTTCGTGAGGGCGGCGAACTTCGGGGCATCGTAGTCGCGGTGGAAATTGCATTCCGCCCCTACCGATTGCCCTGCCGTCAGTTGTTGTTCGATCCACTGGAACAACAGCGTGACGCTCGCCAGACCCAGTTTCTGCGACCATGCCCGGTCACTCCACCCGACGGTGTCGAACAGTGTCTCTTTGATTGCATCCTTCGACAACATCGGTAGCCCCAACGCCCGCCCGACTATCGCGGCAAGCGTCGTCTTCCCGGTACATGGCGGTCCGCTGATGATGAGCAGGCTCGGTGACACGTCCATCTCCTCCAAACTCCAGATCGTGCGCCGCCACATACCACGAACATATGTATCTTGGCTTTGGCGGCTACTCTTTCGTCTGCTCGCGTGTCAGGGCGTTGCGGGCGGTGAGGACACGGGCGGCGGCTTCGGCGGGGGTCGTGGCGAGCGCGGTGAGATGCCCCATCTTCCTGCCGGGGCGGGCATCGCGTTTGCCGTAGAGATGCAACTGCACATCCGGGAGGGCGAGAGCCGCTGCCCAGTCGGGTTCGCCGCCCTGCCAGCGATCACCAAGCAGGTTCGCCATTGCTGCGGGGCGCAGGAAATGTGTGGTGCCGAGTGGCAGCCCGCAGACTGCCCGCAGTTGCTGCGCGAACTGGCTCGTCGCGGCAGCCTCGATGGTCAGATGCCCGCTGTTGTGCGGGCGCGGCGCGATCTCATTGACGACGAGTGCATCGTCGTCACGCACGAAGAACTCGACGCACGCCGTACCGACGATTTCCAAGCCCGTAAATACCCCGTGTGCGATCTCGACTGCCTCTGCAATGAGATGAGGCGGCAAACCGGAGGGAGCGACAGAGAGATCAAGGATGCCGTTTTGGTGCGTGTTCTCGATCACGCCATAGTGCATGAATGCCCCGTCTACACCTCGCGCCGCGACGACCGACACTTCCCGCACGAACGGCACGACGGCTTCGAGAATCGCTTCCGGCAACTCCGCCGCATCGGGTGGTGCGCCGACAGTCTGCGTGCGGGTGCGCGATGGTTGCGCCCCGCCGAGTGTGGCATAGGCGGCATCCGCATCATCGAGCGACCCGATTCGCACCTGCCCTTTGCCGTCGTACCCGTAGCCGGCGGTCTTGAGAATGGCGGGTGTGCCGAGTGCCGCGAGTGCCGCGTGCAGTTCGGGCAGCGAACGGACGGCGCGGAATGGCGTCACAGGAAAGCCGCCATCGCGCAGAAACGTCTTCTCGCGCAGGCGATGCTGCGTGATGTGCAGCGCGCGTGCGCCCGGTCGCACCGGCACGATCTCTGTCATCGCGTTTACAGTGGCGGTGGGGATATTCTCAAACTCAAATGTCACGACATCTACCGAACGAGCGAAGGCGCGGACGCGGTCGAGATCGTCGTATAACGCGACGATCTCGCGGTCTGCAACCTGTCCGGTTGGGCTGTCGGTGTCCGGCGAGTAGGTGGCGATGCGGTAGCCCATCTGTCGTGCGGCGAGGGCAAACATCCTGCCGAGCTGCCCGCTACCGAGTACGCCAATCGTCGCGCCGGGGAGAATCGGTGCGCTCACGGCAGCGTCGCTTCGTGGACACGTTTCGCTTGGGTATAGCGGAACGCCCGCAATTGCTCCCGCAGGGCGGGGCGCGTGGTGGCGAGAATGGCGACGGCGAGTAGCGCGGCATTGATCGCCCCCGCCCGCCCGATGGCGAGCGTCCCAACTGGCACGCCCCCCGGCATCTGCGCGATAGATAGCAGCGAGTCCAGCCCCTTCAGTGCGTGGCTCTCGACCGGCACGCCGAGCACGGGCAGCAGGGTGTACGCCGCGACCATCCCCGGTAGGTGCGCCGCGCCGCCTGCCCCCGCGATGATGACCTGCAACCCGCGGCCCTCCGCCTCGCGTGCGTATTCCGCCATCCATTCAGGTGTGCGGTGTGCCGAGACGACGCGGCATTCGTGCGGCACCTCGAATTCATCGAGCATCTCGTGCGCGTGGCGCATCGTTTCGTCCCAGTCCGATGTGCTGCCCATAATGACACCGACGAGCGGTGCGAGGCGCGGCGGTACAGGGGGCGGGATGTGCGTGTCCAAGTGCGCTCCTATCGTTCGTTCGGTTTGGTGGCGGCGCGGCGCAGGCGGTCGCGCACGGCGAGCCATTCATCGCCCGTCGGCACTGCTTCCACAAGAATACGCGACGACTGCGAACGGTCGAGCACGCGCAACCGTTCGTAGAGCCGACGCGCATAATATGCCGCATCAGGTGGCGAACCGCTCCAGCGGAGACGTTGCTGCGCCTGCGGTACGCCGTCGGTGAGGGCGGAAGGCTCGACTGTGTGGAGTAATGCCGCAACCGACAGCCCCTGCCGTTGCAATCTAATCGCCCGCGCCGCGATCTCTCCCGACGGCACAATTTCCAGTGGTGTTGCGGGCGCGTAGTGGCTCCTGAGCGTTCCCGGTGCGCGGGGCGATGCGGCACCCGGCGCGGCGAGGGACGCACCGAGTATCGCCGCGAGTTGGGCGGGAGTGATCCCGCCGGGGCGCAATAGCGTCGGGCGATCGCCGGTCATGTCCACGATAGTAGATTCGACGCCGATATCGGGTGGGTCACCGTCCAGCACAACCGGCACGGTGGCGGTATCGAACTCGGCGCGGACATGGGCGGCGCGGGTCGGGCTGATGTGTCCGAAGCGGTTCGCGCTCGGTGCGGCGACCCCGCCGCCGAATGCCCGCAACAACTGTTGCGCCACCGGATGACGCGGCACTCGCACCCCGACCGAATCCTGCCCGCCCGTCACAAGATCGGACACATGCGCGGCACGCGGCAGAATTAGCGTCAACGGTCCCGGCCAGAAGGCATCCGCGAGTTGTAGGGCAGCGCGGGGAATCTCCCGCGCCCACTCCGGCAATTGCACGATGTCCGCCATATGAACGATCACCGGATGATCGGCGGGGCGACCCTTTGCGGCGAACAGACGGCGCAGGGCGTCCGGGTTCGTCGCGTCCGCGCCGAGACCGTAGACCGTTTCGGTCGGGAAGCCAACCAACCCGCCCGCCCGCAGCATCGCTACCGCTGCTTCGATTTCTGCATCTGTCGCCACTCGTTGCCCGCCTTTGTTCCCGCCCACGACGGGAGGGAAATTGTCCACGACTGCGACAGTATACATCGAACATCCGGGCGTCCCCGCCGTATACTCATTACCACGAACAACGACGCGATAGCCGGAAGGGAGCAACAGACGTGGCACGGTATATTCTCGCGCTCGATCAAGGGACGACGAGTTCGCGGGCGATCGTTTTCGATCATGCGGGGCAGATCGTGGCGGCGCGGCAGCAGGAGTTCCCGCAATACTACCCGCAGCCGGGGTGGGTGGAGCATGACCCCGAAACACTCTGGCAGTCGCAACTCGCGGTCGCGCAGGAAGTCTTTACGGCGGCAGGCGTCACGGCGGCAGACATTGCGGCAATCGGTATTACGAACCAGCGCGAGACAACGCTGCTGTGGGACCGTGCGACGGGGGAACCCGTGGCGAATGCGATCGTCTGGCAGGATCGCCGCACCGCGCATCTGTGCGAATTGCTCACGGCAGCCGGATGGGCAGAGCGCATCCGCGCCAAGACAGGGCTGGTGGTTGATGCCTATTTTTCTGGCACGAAACTTCGCTGGCTGCTCGATCATGTCCCCGGTGCACGAGAGCGGGCGGAGCGTGGCGAACTCGCGTTCGGTACCGTGGACAGTTTCCTCATCTGGCGGCTGACGGGCGGCACGCGCCACGTCACCGACGTAAGCAACGCCGGCCGCACGATGCTGTTCAACATCCATTCTGGCACATGGGACGATGAGATTCTGGCAGAGTTGCATATCCCGCACAGCGTCCTGCCGGAGGTGCTGCCGTCCAGCGGCGATTTCGGGGCGACCGATGCCGTGCTGTTTGGCACGCCGATCCCAATAGCGGGCGTTGCGGGGGATCAGCAGGCGGCGACCTTCGGGCAGGCATGTTTTACCTCCGGCAGCGTCAAAAACACCTATGGTACCGGGTGTTTCATGCTCATGAATACCGGCGCGGAGGCAAAAACATCGCACAATGGGCTGCTCACTACCATCGCGTGGGGCGGCGTGGGCGATGCCACGACCTACGCGCTCGAAGGGAGCATTTTCATCGCGGGAGCGGCAGTGCAGTGGCTACGCGACGAACTGCGAATCATCGAGGCAGCGCCCGATACCGAAGCCCTCGCACAGTCGGTGCCGGACACCGGCGGCGTCTATCTCGTCCCGGCATTCGCGGGGCTTGGTGCGCCGTATTGGGACCCATATGCGCGTGGCACGCTCGTCGGATTGACGCGGGGCAGCGGGCGGGCGCAGATCGTGCGGGCAACTCTCGAAGCGGTCGCCTATCAGACGCGGGATGTGCTCGACGTGATGCAGCGCGAGAGCGGTATCGCCGTGCCACGCCTGCGTGTGGACGGCGGCATGGTGGCGAACGATTTTCTGATGCAGTTTCAGGCGGATATTCTCGGCGTACCGGTCGAACGCCCCTGCGTGACCGAAACGACTGCGCTCGGCGCGGCGTATCTTGCGGGGCTTGCCGTCGGACACTGGCAGGATACCGACGAGATCATCGCCAACCGTGCGGTGGATCGTGTGTTCGATCCTCGAATGTCTGCCGATGCGCGCGATCACCTCTATGCGGGCTGGCAACGGGCCGTCGAACGCTCCCGCCGCTGGGCGGAAGCATAGGGGAAATGTGCGTCGTGGTGGCTAATCCCTTGGAGCGTCTCCGGCGACGAGGACGGAGGCTTCGAGGGTGAGACGGGCGATGTGCGCCAGCCCGACCGCGACGGGTGCGATCTGCACCGATTCGTTCACAGTGTGTCCGTTCGCGCCGTCGCTGACGCCGACGCAGACCGACGGGATGCCGAGGCTGATCGGGATATTCGCATCGGTGCTGCTCGTGCCGAAGGTGGGCGTGATGCCGAGCCAGAGTAGACTGTCTGCGGCGAGACGCACGAGCGGGTCGTCGAGCGGGCGCGAACCGGCGGGGCGTTCGCCCAGAATCTCGATTTCGGTCGTCAAGCCGTCGCCGGGGGCGGTAGCGATGATCTCCTGCACCTGTAGAGCAAGGTAGTTGAGCGCGGCGATGTCGGTCGAGCGTAGGTCAATGATCGCGGAGGCGGACGGCGCGATGGTATTTACCGATGTGCCGCCTTCGATAATGCCGACATTGTAGGTCGTTTTCGGATCGGTCGGCACATCGAGCGCGGCAATGCCTGCGATGATCCTGCCGAGACCGTGAATCGCGCTGGGAATGCCAAAGTGCTGGTACGAATGCCCGCCCTTGCCGTTAACCGTCACACGCCAGCGTTTCGACCCGACCGCGCCATGTGTCACCTCGCCGCCGCGCCCGTCAATGACGAGCACCGCGCCGATGGTATCGCGGTAGCGTTCCACCGCTCGTCGCGCCCCGCGCAAATTCCCGAGACCCTCCTCGCCCACATCGCCCACTGCGATGAGGTCAGTCGCGGTTTCGATGCCATATGCGTCGAGGATGTCGAACAGCGCGATGACTGCCGCAACATTCATGCTGTTATCGCCGATGCCGGGGCCATAAAGTGTGTTGCCCTCGCGCCGCACTGTGATCGGGGTACCGGGCGGGAAGACCGTGTCAATATGCGAGAGTAGCAGCACGACCTTCGCGGAATCCCGCCCCGCACGCCGAATATAGATATTGGACACGTCATCAATCTCCGGCGTGTAGCCACGTTCGCGCCATAGGTCCGCGAGAAAGTGTGCCCGTTCGCCCTCATGCCCGGTCGGGGAGGGAACCGCGCAGATGCGCTGCGTCAATGCCGCTACCGCTTCGACCTGTGCCGCGCTCGCGGCGCGTATCCACTCGAAATCTGCGCCCAACATCTGTCTCCTCTCGCTCAGGTCGTCAGCAGCGCGAGGACATCCTCGCCATACAACTCGGTTGTTTTCGCATTCATGCCTTTGACGCGGCGCAATGCGTCGAGCGACTGCGGTTGCACGCGGGCGATGCCTTCAAGTGTGCTATTCCATAGGATACGGTACGCGGGCAATCCCGCTTCTCGTGCCTTGCCCGTGCGCCATTCTTTCAGGCGTCGGAGGAGGTCGGTGTCCACATCGCCGTCATCGTTTGCGTCGCCGAAATCGTCGCTTGCAGCGATACGGGTGCGCTCACGGCGGGTGCGAGGGGCAAGCCGCTCGTGCGCCCACGCGGGCAGGTCGGCGGGGTCGCGGGCGGCGTCGCGTCCCTGCGGCGCAAGTGTGATAACGGGGTATTCGGCGGTCTCGTCGCGGAAAAGGTAGCCGTCTGCGGTGAGGTGGTCAATAATCTCCTCAACGCCCTTGATCGAGTGATCTGCCAGTGCGCCGAACTCCGCGCATCGTTCCGGTGCGACACGGCTGGATGATGCGCCCGTGAGCACTTGTGCGAGGCTGCGCCGCCCGACTGCATACGGCATCGCCATCACCCCGGCGAGGACGCGCTGCGCGGCGGGGCGGTCATCGTCCGGGCGTGACGTCACCTGCGGGCGTACGACGATTTGGATGCCACGCCGGGGAGCGCAAATGTCACAGACCGTACCGCAGGCGGGTAATCGCTGCCCGAAATGCCCCGCCAGCACGCGATGCCGGCACGCCTTTGCCCGTGCATACGCCGCCATCGCCTCGATGCGGGTATCTTGCGCTACCGCGTATTCGCGCAGTAGGTCGTCAATGCGTTGCGCCACATCGGGCGGGGCGGGGAGCATCTCGATTAGCGGTGCGCGGTCGCCGCTGCGGTACCAGAGTGTCCCGGCATCCGCCCGCCTCAGCAAATCGGCGTCGAGCGCGGACGGCTCCTGCCCCACATCCGCCGCGAGGGCAAGCAAGTCAATTTCGCCCGTTTCGCCGTACGTGATGCCGGAGGCGGCGATAATATCCCGCAAGAGCGGGTCGTCGCGCCCGTCGCTGCGGACGGTGAATGAGGCGGTACGTGGCACATCGAAGTGGCGACGCAGTAGCCCGACGCGCTCTAGCATCGAGACGCCGACGCGGGTAAATGTTTCGTTGTCCGGGCGGTCTGCGACGTGCTGCAGGCGGTCGGACGGCACGATGCCATACTGCCCCGGCACGATGGCACGCAGGGCGCGGTACAGGCGGCGCAAATCCTCCCGCGTGATCGCCTCTTGGTGCAGCCATGTCGTCATCTGTCCCTTATCAGCGGTGGCGTACAGCAGGACACAGCGGGCGGGTTGCCCGTCGCGCCCCGCCCGCCCCGCCTCCTGATAATACGCTTCCACGCTCTGCGGGAGATTGAAATGGACGATGCCGCGCACATCCGCCTTGTCCACGCCCATGCCGAAGGCGACGGTAGCGACGAGGACGCGCACTGCACCGTTCATAAACTGGTCTTGCACGCGGGCGCGGTCGGGGGTCTGGGCGTGATAGTGCATCGCCTGCACGCCTTTCTGCCGCAGATGCGCCGCCAGCCGTTCGCACGCTTCACGGGCGCGGGCGTAGACGATTATCGGCCCTGCGATCTCTTTACAGAGCGCGACGACCGCCTGTTCTTTCTCCTGCTTGTTCGCAGTCTGCACCACCTCGAAGCGCAGGTTCGGGCGGAAGACGGGGGCGACGACCCGCCGGGGGATGCCGAGCCGCTCGGTGATCTCGCCCTGTGTCTCTACTGATGCCGTGGCGGTGAGGGCAAGCACGGGTGGTGAACCGAGTTCGTCCAGCGCGGCACGCAGAAAGAGGTAGTCCGGGCGGAAACTCTGCCCCCATAGGCTGACGCAGTGTGCTTCGTCCACCACGAAGAGCGAGATGCCCGCCCGTGCGACGGCATGAAGAAAAGGACGCTGGCGCAACCGCTCCGGCGCGACATAGATGAGTTTGTATTGCCCGCTGCCGATACCTGCCATCCGCTCACGCATTTCTGCCCCGGTGAGGCTGCTGTTGATCGCAGTGGCGCATTCTGCCAGTTCGGGCGGGAGATTTTCGATCTGATCCTTCATCAGCGCGATGAGTGGGCTGACGACGAGCGTCGCGTGCGGCAGGAGCAGCGCGGGCAATTGATAGGTGAGCGATTTGCCTGCGCCTGTCGGCATCACGGCGAGCACGCTCTCGCCCGCCAGCGCGTGCGCGATCACTTCTTCCTGATACGGGCGGAACGACGGCAACCCGAAAACATCACGCAGCGCATCGTGCGCGGTGGGCGGCAAGACGGCACCGGATGCGGACAGGGTGGGAGTGGTGACGGCGACGGGTGACGGCGCAATGGCGTTCACCACGTCAATGGCGGCATCCGCATCGTAGCCTAGTGCGCTTTCGAGGCTTTGCCGTTCCGCTTGCTCGCGCTCCGCGAGGTGCGCGTTTACCGCTTCAAGGGCAGACATGTCAGTACGCTGTTCGCTCACATCGCGGAGCAGAAAGAGGTCTTCGACCGCAGGCAGGCGATCCGCATTACGCACAAAAAGCGCGTCGAGATGCCCGTGCGCCGTCTCCGCATCGCCCTGTGCGAGTGCCAGCAGCGCGAGTTGCCGCAGCGGTGCGGCATCGGGCGCACGCGCCGTAAGGACGGCATACGCTTCAGCGGCGGTAGCATAGTCGCGTAGGGCGCGGCAGGCATTGCCGTAGGCAAACCAATCGGACGCGAACAATGCCGTTTGTGCGGGCGGGCGCGGGGCGAATGCCCGCAGTGCTGCGGTGTCACCGAGATCGCAGAACGCACGGAGTCGTAGTGTTTGGCGGCTCTGTGTCTGCCCGCGCTCCGCGTCGAGAGCCTCGAGCAGCGGCAACGCTTCGGCGGGGCGTCCCGCGCCGACGAGGGCGCGGGCGTGTGCTTCTCGCAATGTCGCGAGATCGGGCTGCGCCGTGCGCCAGATCGCCACGTAGCGCAACAGCGCCTCCGCATAGTGCCATCGGACGAGATACTGGATGAGGCGCGTACGCACGTCGCCTTTGAGCGGCGCAATTACATCGTCCGGTAGCGCGAGAAGCGTATTCGTGTTGGTCATCTGTCCGGTCACTTCCATAGCACAAGTGTACCAAACTTCTACCCCGGCGTATCGCCGTGTTGCTTGGTATCATTGCGGTAATGACGGGCAGCATGTACCAACGGGGGTGGCGATGACAACACTGGACGCGGAGGCACGGCGACGAAATATGCAGCAGATGGCGGACGGCACGGTTGATGTCTGTGTCATTGGGGGCGGCATCACCGGTGCGGGTGTCGCGCTCGAAGCGGCGTCGCGTGGGGCAAGTGTCGCACTCGTCGAGCGGCACGATTGGGGTAGTGGCACAAGCGGATGGTCCACCAAACTTGTGCATGGCGGCATTCGTTATCTACCGCAACGGCAAGTCGGGTTGGTGCGCGAGGCGTTGCAGGAGCAGACCACCTTGCTACGGATCGCGCCGCATCTCGTCTGGCCGCTCGATTTCGTCCTGCCGATCTACGACGAGACACGCCGTCCTATCGGTGTGCCCGTGCCATTTCCGAAAGGATACGGGGTCGGGCTCGCGATGGAGATCGGGTTGTCTGCATACGATGTGCTGGCAGGACGCAAGACGCTCTCTGCTAAGGCGAATCGGGCGCACACCATCGGGCGGCATGGGCATATCTCGCCCGAAGAAGCCGCCCGCGACGTGCCGGGGCTGCGAACCGAGGGGTTGAAGGGTGCATTTGTCTATGGCGACGCGGGAACGAACGACACCCGGCTTGTCGCAACGGTGATTCGCACCGCCGCCGAACGGGGCGCGATGGTGGCGAACTACGTCGAGGCGACAGGCTTTACCGAGCGGGCGGGGCATCTCTCCGGCGTGGAGATGCGCGACATACTGACAGGCGACACCTTCACGGCGCGGGCGCGGTATATCGTCAATGCGGGTGGCGTCTGGGCGGGCGAAATCGAGGAGCGTGCGCCGGGGGTGCCGCAGGTGTCGGTATTGCCCGCAAAGGGTATTCATCTTGTGGTGGATGCCGCAAAAGTGGGTGTCACCGACCGTGCGGTTGTGCTGCCGGAAACCCCGGACGGGCGGCTGATCTTCATTGTGCCGTGGCAGGGGCGGGCAGTGATCGGCACGACCGACACCCCCGGCGGTGACATCGAACATCCCCGCGCCACTGCGGACGAGATCGCCTATGTGCTGGAGATCACGAATCGTTCGATTCGTACACCGCTGACGGAGGCAGACATTATCAGCACATACGCGGGATACCGCCCTCTCGTCAAGGCGCGGGACGCCGCGAAATCTGCTGCTCTTTCGCGCACCCACGCGGTGCTGACCGCGCCGAACGGCTTGGTGACAATCGTAGGCGGCAAACTGACGACGTACCGTAAGATGGCGGAGGATACTCTCGATACCCTCGGTACGCAGGGGTTGCACGTCGGTCCGTCTGTGACCGATCACCTGCCGCTGGCGGGTGCGGACGGCTACGGACACTGGGCGAACACGATGGAAACCAAAGCGGCACAACGGGGGTTGGATGCGGAAACCGCCGCGCATCTCCTGCAATCTTACGGCGCGGACGCTGGCGAACTGCTCGCCCTCGTAGATGCCGATCCGCTGCTTGCCGCCCGGATGACGCCCGATCTGCCGGTGATATTCGCGGAGGCTGCACACGCTGTCCGGCACGAAATGGCGATGACGGTGGAGGATGTGCTTGCCCGTCGCACGCGCCTCTCACTGCTCGATCACGCGCACGGCACGCACGCCGCCCCCGATGTTGCTGCTATTCTCGGTGACATGCTCGGTTGGGATGCCACCGAGCGTACCCGGCAAGTAGAAACGTACCGCGAAACTGTGCAGCGGCTCCATGGGGCCGCACGGAGTGACATGTAACGAGATTATTCTCGTTACATGTCACTCCGTATCGGCTTCCTCCCGGAGTTTATTAGCGAGGCGGCGTAGGGCGATTGCCCGCCAGCCGAACGCATCGTAGTGCCACACTCCGCGACCGCGCCGGGGCGGTTGGAGCAGCAGAGGCGAGAAACCGTACGCCGTGCCGAAATCCGTGAGCAATTCCGGGTCGGCACAGAGGAGGTGGCAATACTCCCCTGTGCCAAAGTGCGGATGCGACCAGCGGAAGAAGTGCAGCGCGATATTGCCGTCTTGCGCCCACGCGACCGCCTTGCGCACTTCGCGCCGCTCGAATGCCCGTATCGGCATTGCCATCGTGTGCGTCACGAGGAAGCCGGGAGCAGCAAGCACCGAGTAATACGATTGTGCAGAAGACACACCGTAGTATTTGGTGCTTTTACTTTGTTGCTCAGTGCCTCACGCATCACCCGATGGCGGGTTTGAGTTGGCAGCCGTCCACGGCGACATTCGCGCCGGTGACGAGACTGGCGCGAGAGGAGCAGAGGAAGACGCAGACATTCGCTACTTCTTCCGGTGTGCCGAAGCGACCGAGCGGCATATCGTGCGCGATGAACTCCGCGATGGTGTCGGGGTCGCGCTCCTGCCGCCGCGCCCATCCGCCGCCGGGGAACATGATCGAGCCGGGAGACACCGCATTGACGCGGATATTAGCGGGGCCGAGGTCTTTCGCCAGCGAACGGGCGTAGATAATCTCGGCTGCCTTCGCCGCATTGTACGCGGGCGAACCTCCGCCGACTTGCCAACCGGAGACCGACGAGATGATGATAATCACTCCGCCGCCCGCCTCCTTGAAATGCGGCACCACCTCGCGGTTGGCGCGGACTGCCGCATATAAGTTGACATCGAAAGTGTAGTTCCACGCTTCGTCGGTATCGCCGCCTTTACCACCGCCGACATTGTTGATGAGAATATCGAGTCCGCCGAGGGCGGCAGCGGCATCGCTGACGACATTCTGCACGTCCTCCGCAAGCGTGAGATCGCCGACGAGCGGCACAATATGCCCGCCGACGGTGTCCCGGATGCGGGCGGCGGCACTTTTTATCTCCACGGCGGTACGTGCTACGATAGCAACCCGCGCCCCCTCCGCCGCCAACCCCGCCGCAATCGCATAGCCGATACCTCTGCTCGCACCCGTGACCAATGCCCGCTTCCCTGCCAGTCCAAGATCCATGTATGTCGCCCCCTCCGGGAAATAGTACGGTTTGCTGTACCCGTTCGTCGCAATCGCCCGTAATGCTATCGCATTGTGCGCGATCTGCCGATGTTTGCACTGCCGCACATTGTCGTGTGCTCCCATTCGCTCTACTATGCATGGCAGACAGCGCGATATAGCGAAAAACGGAGCGCGAGAAAAAGCGCAGGAGGGATGACCGAATGGTGTTGGAGCAGGAACTGCGGGCGTATATCGAAGAACGCATGGCGCATTACGGTGTGCCGGGTGTCGCGGTCGGTGTGTTGCACGGCCACACGACTACCGCCTTCGGAATTGGCGTCACAAATGTGAACTATCCATTGCCAGTGGACGACCGCACATTGTTTCAGATAGGCTCGACCTCCAAGACTTTCTGCGGCACGGCGACGATGTGTCTCGTGGAGCAGGGCAAGATTGATCTCGATGCGCCGATCCGTACGTACTTGCCCGATCTCGCGCTACAAGACGAAGAAGTCGCGGCGCACGTCACGATGCGGCACGCGCTTGGTCATGCAAGCGGTTGGCTCGGCGATTATTTCGATGACTTGAGCGACGGAGACGATGCGCTCGCGCAATATGTAACGAAGATGGCGGAATTGCCGCAACTCGTGCCGATGAAGACGATTTACTCCTACAACAATGCGGGATTCGGGCTTGCGGGGCGCGTTATCGAGGTTGTGACCGGCAAACCGTACGAGACGGCATTGCAGGAATTGGTCTTTGCGCCGCTCGGTCTGGCGCACACCTATTTCTTTGCAAAAAATGTCATCACCGAAAAGTTCGCTGTTGGGCATCTCGTCCTCGACGGTATACCGACAGTGGTCAAGCCGTGGCAACTGCCGCGCACCGCGAATGCGGCGGGCGGAATCATCGCCGATGTGCGCGATCAACTCGCGTATGCAGTATTCCACATGGGCGACGGCACTGCCGCCAACGGCGCACGGGTGCTCTCGTCCGCCAGCATCGCGGAGATGCAACGGCCGTGGTTCTCGAAAGGGTACGATGGCGAGATGGGCGTGACGTGGCATATTGACGATGTCGGCGGCGTGCGCGTCGTGCGGCACGGCGGAGCGACCTTGGGGCAACTCACCGCCTTTGAGATGGTGCCGGAGCAACGCTTCGCGGTCACGGTACTGACGAACGCGAACCGGGGCGTCGAGTTGCACGGCGATGTCACGCGGTGGGTGAAGGAGCATGTTCTCGGCATCTCCGTGCCGAAACCGGCGCATATCGCTGTCTCCGCCGATGCCCTCGCGGAGTACGTCGGCACGTATACCGGCGCACTCAGCCACATCAATGTGACGCTGGAGGGCGACGTACTGCGGGTTCAGCCCGTGGCGCAGGGCGGCTTTCCGAGCAAGGACGACAAAATCGTCGCGCCGCCTCCGCTGCCGGTGCCAGTCGTATTCATCGGCACAGACACGATTAAAGCAGAGAGTGAGCCGATCAAAGGCAGCGTGGGTGAGTTTTTGCGAAGCGAGGGCGGCGCAATCGCGTGGCTGCGGATGGGCGGACGCATCTTGCAGCGAACATAGCGAAAATGTGCTCCCGGCCCCTTCCACACCGAGATGCGGAAGAGCCGGGAGCAGGTCATACTACCCGCAGGGAATATCCAGTTTGGATTCGCGGATGACTTTCTGCGTATACGCGAGAATTTCGGTCTGCTCGTCTTTGATGTAGGTGTCGAGGTCTTTCTGGCCGAGCAGATATGCTTGGAAGTTCGGCAACCAGTCTGGGCGGTTGCCGTAGAACCACTGCATGTTGTTATACAACTGCGTCGGGTTCTTGCTAAACAACGCGAGGCGCGGGTCGTCCAGTTTCACGTTCGGGTTGATCGGCAGATCGTAACTCGGCTTGACGTAGATCGCCTGAATCTCCGGCGTCGTCATCCACTGGAGGAAGTCTATCGAGATCGCCTCTGCGCCGGGGTCTTTGTCCTGACGGATTTCAGGAATGGCGATATTGTATGCTAGCCCGTTCTCGCCGTCATCTGCTATCTTGCCCGCATCTTTGGCGAGGTCGGCACCGAATGTCTCGGCGTCCGGTTGCGGCGTCGGGAATGCACCCACCTCGAATGTTTCCAACCCTTCGCCCTTTGCCTCATCAATGCGTCGCAGGATCGTCTGCCCCTGCGTACCGGGGGTTCCCTGCCAGAGCGCGGCTTTCTGGGTGAGGAAGAGCTGCTCGATGTCGCCCGCCTTGAGCGTCGTGCTGCCCGTCGGCCAGTAGGCGAACATGCGCTTTGTCACTTCCGCCGCCTTGCGGTTGTGTGGCGTATCCATCTTCCATGCGCCGGAGCAAAGTGCTTTGAATTTGGTGGCGTCGTCCGCAAATATCTTGCCGCCGCTCAACTCATTCCATGCCTTGTGGCCGATAGAGATCAATGTCACCCAGTAGGTGTGCGACAGCGCGAAGGCGTCGCCGGTGCGGGCAATCGGGATCGTGCCGGACGCCTTGAGCTTGTCGAGTACTTTGAAGAAGTCTACCCATGTCTTCGGCTCGTCCGCCTCGGTCAGCCCCGCTTTTTTCCACAGATTCTTGTTGTAGAGCCACGCCGCTTTATAGCGCGTGAGCGGGACGCGATACTGCTGCTTCAGTGAGCCGAGAAAGAGTTCGAGCGAACCGTCCGCGAAGTCTTGCCGCCATGCTTTATTGGTATATGGCGAGGGCTTGTCCAGATAGGGCGTCATGGAGATGTACGGCGAGGTATTCGTCGCTTCCTGCGAACTCGTGGTACCGTCGAAATGCCCGGAGAGTGTCGGGACATTCTTCGCGGCGACGCGGGTGCGTATCCACTGTGTCAACTCATCGAACGACGATCCCGGTACGCGAGTCCATTCTAGCGTGACGCCGGGGTGTTCCTTCTGGTAGCGGTCTACAAGTTGCTGGAACACCACGGTGCTCGGATCATCCTTGCCATTCGAGAGCGGTGCGGCGGGCTGACGGGCGATGGTGACTTTGCCTTTGAGTTCGGGTCGGGTCATGGTGATCGCAGGGCTTGCGGCAGCAACGGCGGCAGTTGTCGGGGCTGCCGCTGATCCTGCGGGCGCGGCGGCGGTCGTTCCGCTCCCGCCGGTGGCGACGGTCGCTGCGGCGGGCGCGGCTGCGGTGGTCGGTGTCGTGATGACGACCTTCGCCCCGCTCGCACTTGTGGCGGCGGCACCCGTCGTGGCGGTCGGGGCAGTGTCGCCGCCGCACGCGGCGAGGATACTGCCTGCTGCCACACTTGCGACCCCACCCAAGAATGCCCTGCGACGCAATGTGTGAACCGGACGATTAACCGAGTTACTGCCCATACGTGCTCCGATCGTGTGCAACGCCTGCTCCCCGCAAAATGGGGCTGCCCGTTCGCCCGTTTCGACCACTGCATGAGTGGATTGTGATACGACTGCGCGATAATACCATGACTGGCATCGGTGCGGACACGATGCAACACAAGGACGATTTGACGATTCTCTGCCCGCATTGGTATCATTCCCCTCTAAGAATAGGAAATATGTGTGCGATGCGGTGCCGCATCGCATTTTATGCATCATGACATCACCGCGTTTCGGCAATGTAAGGAGTGGGACAGTGAGTAACATGCAGCGTCGTTCGTTCCTCGCGGGTCTCGCCGCCGCAGCGGGGGCAGCCGTGCTTGCCGCGTGTGGTGGCGATACGACCTCTCCCACCGCCACGACTGGTGCCATCCCCGCGCAAACATCATCTGCCGGAAGTGCAGCCGCCCCGACGACTAGTGCGACGGTTGCCGGTGGCGCAACGAAGCCTGCGACAACCATCACTACCACGGGCGGCGCGACAACTGCCCCCGCTGCCGCGACGCAACCGGCGAGTAGTGCCGCATCGGGAGTTGCGGGGCCAACTGCCGCCGCTGCCCCGGCAACGATCCCGAAGGGCGGCGCGATTACCCTCACAAGCGTCGGGACGGACGCCAAGAGTTTCCATCCCTACCTCACGACGGATTCGCCCTCCGCGACGTATCAGGGATATATCTACAGCGGCTTGACTGACCTCGACCCGATCAGCCTCGATCTGCGGGGGCAACTCGCGGAAAAGTGGGTGCTCTCCGATGACAAGAAGACGGTGACGTTCATGCTTCGTGACGGCCTAAAGTGGAGCGATGGTGCGCCGCTTACCTCCGCAGACTTCATCTGGACCTATCAGCAGGTGACCAAGAAGGAAAACAAATACCCGTACCTACAAAACCTCGATCCGATCGTGTCATACGAGGCGAAAGATGCCCGCACGATTGTCGTGACGCTGGACGAGGCGATTTCTACTGCGGTCGAGCAGGCGGACGCGGTAAGCCCGCTTCCGAAACATGTCTGGGAAAAGCTCGACTGGAGCGATCCGGCGAAAAACCCGGAGATCAACGCCCCGACGATGAGTTGCGGTATGTGGAAACTGAAGGAATGGAAAAACGGCGACCATGCAACCTTTGTTGCTAACGACAATTACTACGACGGACGCCCGAATATTGATTCCTTCACGGTGCGTATCTTCGGTACACAGGCGTTGGCGTATCAGGCGTTGAAATCGGGCGAGGTGGATTTCTCCGGCTTCCAGCCCGCCGACTACAAAGAAGCGAAGACGCTGCCGAATATCAATGTGTACGAGTATTACCTCGCACGCGGGTCGTGGAATTACCTCGGCTTCAACCTCCGACGCCCCACATTGAAAGACCCGCTCGTGCGGAAGGCGATCTGCTACGCCACCGACCGGCAAGGGATCATTGACGGGGTGGCGTTCGGTCTCGGTCGCCCGACGTATTCCAACCTACCGCAATCGAGTTGGGCGTACAACGACAATGTAGAGAAGTACAACTTCGATGTGAAAAAGTCACAAGACCTGTTCAAGCAGGCGGGGTACACACTCAACGGCAAGAAACTGACGAAAGATGGGCAGCAGTTGTCGGTCAAGTATCTCTATGCTACCGGCAGCAAGGTGGCTGAGGGCATCGCTACGGTCATGCAGCAGCAACTGGGCGATCTGGGTATCGCGGTGGACGCCCAAGCATTGGAGTTTCAAGCACTCCTCGAAGCGACCAAGAAAGAGCCGTTCGACTGGGACATCTTCTCCGGCGGCTGGTCGAGCACGACGAACCCCTACTTCACGTATCAAATCTGGTCAGAACGCTCGATTCCCGATCTGAACCGGGGCGGCTATATCAATACGCAAGTCGAGATGCTCTACGCTCAGGCGCAAAAGGAGTTCGACCGCGAGAAGCAGCGGGTGATTTACGCGCAGATACAGAAGATCATCGCGGACGATGTACCGTATGTCTTCCTGTATGAAAACCTCTCTTATAGCGGTCTGAACAAGCGCATTGGTGGGATCACCCCGACGAAGCGCGGCATCACGTACAACATGCACAAGTGGTATGTCACAAAATGAGCGACGAGGGGCAGGGAACGCGAACGATCTCGCCGCTCGGTGCATTGTCGTCGCTGATTCTTGCCCCCTGTTTCTACTCCCGTAGGAGATGGTATGGGTCGTTTCATCGTCCGTCGGTTTTTTCAATCGTGCTTGCTGCTGCTCGGCGTGGCGACGATGAGTTTCTCGCTAATTCATCTCGCCCCCGGCGGGCCGGAGGTCTTCAATGAGGACCCGCGCTTGCCCCGCGAGTACGCGCAGCAGCAACGCGCCGATTTTGGGCTGGATAAGCCTTTGCCGGTGCAGTATGTGATCTGGCTCGGTCAGGCGGCGCGGCTCAATTTCGGGCGGTCATTCGTAGACAAACGCCCCGTGACCGACAAAATCTTCGAGCGTGTGCCAAACACATTCCTGCTGGCGGGATCGAGTTTGCTGCTCGGCTTTCTGGGTGTGCCGCTTGGCGTTCTGGCGGCGTTGCGGCGCGGGAGGTCGTTCGACCACGCCACACGCTTCTTTACCGCGCTCGGCAATGCGACACCGCACTGGTGGCTCGGTCTCATTATCCTGCTCGTCTCGGCGCGAACAGTACACTGGTTTCCGCTTGCAGGCACGCAGACAATCGGTGACGGCTCGTTGCTGGATCGCCTCCATCATCTACTGCTCCCCGCGCTACTCGGCGCGATTGGCGGCTGGATCGGGTATTCGCGGCTCGTGCGCTCGGAGTTTCTGGAGGTTTCCACGCAGGATTTCGTCCGCACCGCCCGCGCAAAAGGATTGCCGGAGCGTAGCGTGATCGTGCGGCACACCCTGCGGAATGCCCTGCTGCCCGTTGTAACATCGCTCGGTGGGTTGTTGACGGTGGTGCTTTCCGGCTCGTTGCTGTTCGAGACCACATTTTCGTGGCCCGGTATCGGTAGGCTGGCATACGAAGCGGCGCAGCAGCGTGATTACCCCGTCGTGATGGCACTGACGATTTTCACCGCCGCGCTTTCGATTCTCGGCAATTTCTTTGTAGACATTGCCTACACGTTCGTTGACCCGCGCGTGCAGTACGAATAGGGGACGCATGAGCCAGACTGACGCCACCGCTCTGCGTTCTCTCGCACCCACGACCGCTGCGGCATACCGCAGCGACAGTTTCGCGCGTGCGGCGTGGGGGCGGTTCCTGCGGGATCGGTTCGCGGTCGCCGCGCTCGTGATTTTTGTGCTGATCGCGGCGATCTCATTCACTGCGCCCCTTATCACTGCCAACATTCTCCATTCGGACCCCAACCGTGGGCGACTGACGCAGAAATTCAGGTCGCCAGACCGCGAGCACCCCCTCGGTACGGACGATTTCGGGCGCGACCAACTGGCGCGTTTGCTCCACGCGGGGCAGGTGTCGCTCTCCATCGGGTTTCTCTCCGCGTTTGTCTCGCTCGCCATCGGGGTATCGCTGGGAATGCTTGCTGCGTATTACGGGCGGTGGGTGGACGATGCGATCAATGCGCTGGTGCAGATGTTCAACAACATCCCGACTCTCTTTTTGCTCATTCTGCTCTCGATCATCTTCCGTCCGTCGGTGGTCGGGCTGGCATTTCTGATCGGACTGACGGGCTGGACGGGGACGACGCGACAGGTGCGGGCGCGGGTACTCTCCGAACGGCGGCGTGATTATGTGGACGCCGCCATTGTGATGGGCGCACGCACCCGGCGGATCGTCTACCGACACATTCTGCCGAATGTCAGTTCGCTCGTGCTCGTCTTTGCAGGGTTCGATATCATCGGGGCAATCATCAGCGAGGCAGGCATCAGTTACCTCGGGTTCGGTGTGCAGATTCCCACCGCATCGTGGGGCAACATGCTCTCGAAATCGTTCGACTACTTCACTATTGCACCGTGGCTCATCATCGCGCCGGGGGTAATTGTGGTGCTCACTGAACTTTGCCTCTTTCAACTGACCGACGGGTTGCGCGACGCGCTCGACCCGCGTCTGAAATCGTGACAGGCTGGTACAGTTGCCCCATCACATTTGCCCAGTACATTTGCCCAACAGTACGGGGGCGTGATTGTGGGCGAGACGGAACCCCGGAGACGAATACCTGACCCTCTCGACAACCGATCATGCACCGTTCACAATAGAGGTCGTTCCGCGTACATATCCGATTAGAGACATGCGAGGGTGCACATGCAGCGCAACGTAAGCCGACGATTCTTCCTTTCGGGGGTGACCGCCACCGCGAGTGCGGCGATTCTCGCAGCGTGCGGCGGCGAAACCGCCTCAACCGCCACCACGGGTGCGGCAGCCGCGACGACCGCCCCCGCAAGCGCGGCGTCCGCTGGGGCAGCGACGGCAATTCGCCCTGCCGCTGCCGCAACCACCGCCCCGGCAACTGGTGCTGCTACTACTGCCCCTGCTGCGTCGGCTGCAGCGATGCCGGCGGCGTCCGCTGTGGCGACTGGTTCGGCTGCCCCCGCAGCGGGCGCACCGGCAGCGGGTGGCGTGAAGGCACAATACGACCTCACTGGCATCAAGAAGGGCGGCACGATCATCGAGGGCGGCACGGCGGATGTTCGTACGTTCAATCCTGTTTTGCAGAGCGACACAACGTCCGGGCTGTTGAACGGTCTCATCTATGACCGCCTCGTGGATATTGACCCCGACACGCTGCAGCCAATCCCCAATCTCGCAACCAAATGGGAAGCGGGAGCGGACGGTAAATCCTACACCTTTACGCTGAAAACAGGCGTGAAGTGGCATGACGGTACGCCCTTCACGGCGGACGATGTGAAGTTCACCTTCGATTCCTACGCGAACGGCGAAACTGGCTCCGCTCGTGCTGGCACGATGAAACTGCACGTTGCGTCGGTCGAGGCGAAAGACCCACAGACGGTCGTGTTCAATCTCAAGGATGTAGTGGCAAACTTCCTCGTCAGCGAGGCGAACTACAGCATCATCTCGAAAGGCGCGTTCGGTGCAGTCGCTCCGAAAGACTTCCGCACCAATGAGTTCAGTACCACTAAGCCCCTCGGTACCGGACCGTTCAAGATGAAATTGTACAAGCAGGGTGAAAATGTCACGCTTGCCGCAAACCCGGATTATCACCGGGGTGCACCCGCCCTCGACACCTACATCTATAAGATCGTCAAAGACACGACGACGATCCTGCAGCAACTCAAGACAGGCGAGACGGACTATGCCGCGCTCACCGCCGATGTCTACGACGACGCCAAAAAATCCGCAAACCTGAATGTCGTGGACTACGACACATTCTCGTTCGTGTACTACGGCTATCAACTCGATCCGGCGAAGTCTACGCTCTTTCAGGATGTAAAAGTACGGCAGGCACTCGCGTATGCCCTTGACCGCGAGACAATTGTGAAACGCGTGCTGAACGGTCTTGGGGTAGTCGCGCAGGGGACGATGCCCACGCTCTCATGGGCATACCAACCCGCGAAAGTAACAACCAAATACACCTTCGACACGAAGAAAGCCGAGCAACTGCTCGACGAAGCAGGCTGGAAGAAGGGCGCGGACGGCATCCGTGCGAAAGACGGCAAGCGGTTTTCTTTCTCCATGTGGACCTTCAGCGGTAACAAAATCTA
>JBBRMX010000002.1:0-43035 GCA_038230615.1 Thermomicrobiales bacterium
AGTGCGAAACTTCATCGCGGACGATTTGTTTGCCAGTATCGGTGGCGACCTTGCTGCCGAGCAGCGTGCGGAGGTAGAGCGGGCGCAGGCACGGGCGGTCGCCGCGCTCGACCGCTGGCACGCCGCGCTTCAGGCACGCACAGCGCACGCAATCGCAGACTTCGCTATCGGTGCAGACGCCTTCGCCGCTATGCTGCGTTGGGACGAGATGGTAACGGCACCGCTGGATACCTTGCTTGCGGTCGGGGAAGGGGACCTGCAACGGAATCTCGCCGCGCTGCACGACATATCGCGGCAGATTTCCCCCGGTGCGACGGTTGCGGATGTTATTGCCCAGATCGCAGCGGATCACCCCACAGCGGAGACTCTCATCCCGGAAACGCGGGCGATGCTTGACGATCTGCGGCGTTTCGTGGTTGACCGTGCCATCGTCACCGTGCCGTCCGAGGAGCCGTGCCGTGTGGAGGAGACGCCGCCGTTTCTGCGCTGGGCAACAGCGATGATGGACAGCCCCGGCCCCCTCGAAACGACCGCGAACGAAGCATTTTACTATATCACGCCCGTAGAACCGGCATGGAGTGCCGAGGAGCAGGAAGAATGGTTGCGGATGTGCAATCGCTCAATGCTCCGCAACATCAGTGTGCATGAAGCATATCCCGGTCATTATGTCCACAGCCTGCATAACCGGCAGGCACCAACTATCGTCAGCCGCGTCTTTGGAGCATATTCGTTCTGGGAGGCATGGGCGCATTATGCCGAGGAAATGATGCTCGATGCGGGTTTGGCGGCGGGCGATCCCCGCGCCCGTGTGGTGCAACTGCTGGACGCATTACTGCGGGATGTGCGGTTCGTCTGTGCGATCAGGATGCATACGATGGGCATGACAGTCGCGGAAGCCACGGCGCGATTCGAGCAGGAAGCCTTCCTTGAGCCGTTGCCTGCGCGGATGGAGGCGCGGCGCGGCACCTTCGATCCCGGCTACCTGTGTTACACACTCGGCAAACTGCAACTGCGGAAGTTGCGGCGCGATGTGGAGCGGGAACGTGGCGCGGATTTCACACTCCGCGCATTCCATGACGAGGTGTTATCGTTTGGTGCGCCGCCGCTCGCGCTCGTCCGTGCCGCGATGGTGCGAGAGGATGACGGGGAACTCTTGGGGTAGTCGCTCGTTGTCAGTCGTGCGTGATAGGCAATCGGCAAGATACGCCGTGCGATTATCCCAGATACGCCTGCCGCACGCGGTCATCACGGGCGAGGTCAGCAGCGGGGCCACTGATCGTGATGATGCCCGCTTCAAGGACATACCCACGGTCGGCGGTTTGCAGCGCGAGATTGGCGTTTTGCTCCACGAGCAGGATCGTGACGCCATCGTTGTGCAGGGCGCGGATGACATCGAAGATGCCGCGTACGATGATCGGGGCAAGACCGAGGCTCGGTTCATCGAGCAGCAGAAGGCGTGGACGGCTCATCATGGCGCGTGCCATCGCAAGCATCTGCTGCTCACCGCCGGAGAGTGTCCCCGCCGATTGCGTGCGCCGTTCCGCGAGGCGGGGAAAGAGCGTGTACATTCGCTCGATATCTTGCTCCACTGCGGCACGGTCGGTGCGGATGTATGCGCCCATCTCCAGATTGTCGCGTACGCTCTGGCGGGTGAGAACGCGCCGCCCCTCCGGGCATTGCGCGATGCCCAACCGCACAACCTCATCGGCGCGGCAGTGATTGATCGGCTTGCCGTCGTAGATGATTTGCCCGCTGCGAGGAGCGACGATGCGCGAGATGGCGCGGAGCGTGGTGCTTTTGCCTGCGCCGTTCGCGCCGATCAGCGAGACGACTTCGCCCTCATAGACCGTAAGATTGATGCTCTGTAGCGCCTGAATACCGCCGTAATTGACGCGCAAGTCGCGCAGTTCGAGCAGGATGTTGCGGGCTTCCGTGCTCATTGGGCGTCTCCGAGATAGGCTTCGATCACCGCCGGGTCGCGTTGCACCGTGGCGGGGTCGCCGAGGGCAATCAATTCGCCGAAGTTCAGTACCGCGACGCGGTCGCACAGCCCCATGACAAGCGGTACATGATGCTCGATCAGCAATACGGTGAGGTCGAAGCGGTCGCGAATATCGCGGATGAAACTGCTGAGGGTGCCTTTTTCGTTCGGGTTCATGCCCGCCGCCGGTTCATCGAGTAGCAAAACCTGTGGTTCCAGCGCGAGGGCGCGGGCGATCTCCAGCCGCCGCTGGTCGCCGTAGGCGAAATTCGTCGCCTTCTCGTTGGCGCGGTTTGCCAGCCCGCAGAGCGTGAGCATCTCGGTCGCTTTCTGTCGGGTGCGTCGTTCCTCCTGCGGCGACGGGGGCAGACCGAGCACACCCTGCCAGACGCCGCTACGGGTGTGAACATGCTGCGCGATCATCACATTTTCTAACGCGGAAAGATTGGGAAAGAGGCGAATATTCTGAAAGGTGCGGGCGATGCCACGCCGCGCGATGTTGTGCGGGCGCAACCCGGTGACGTTCGCACCCGCGTACGTCAGCGTGCCGCCGGACGGCGCGATCAGCCCTGTCATCAGGTTGAATAGTGTCGTCTTGCCTGCGCCGTTCGGACCGATCAGCCCGAAGATTTCGCCGCGCTGCACTTCAAACGAGACATTGTTTACGGCGATCAACCCACCGAACCGCCGCGTCATCCCCTGCGCGTGGAGCAGCGTTTCGTGTGGTGTCTCCGTCATCGCGCTCATCGTACCGCCGCCGGTAGGGGATCGGCGGTAGGTGCGGGTGGGGTGGGCGGTGTACGTCCCCGCAGGCGACCAACCAACTCCGGCGTAATCAATCCCTGCGGGAAGAAGATCGTGCCGATCACCAGCAGTAACCCGAAGATGATGAACCGCCCATCTTTGAGAAAGGTCGTAACTGGCTTGGGTAGCCCGCCGATATTGCCGACCGCACGCAGCACCTCGGGCAGCATCGTCAGTACCAGCCCGCCGAAGACCGGGCCGAGAAAGGTACGCGACCCGCCAATAAGCACGAACGCAAGGAAGGCGATGCTGGCGTCGAATGTCCCTTGCCGCGCATTCCATGTATTCAGCACATGCGCGGAGACCGCCCCGACGGTTCCCGCCAAGATCGCGCCCATCGTGAAGGCGAGCACTTTATGGTAGGTCGGTTGGATACCCATCGCGTCGGCGGCGAGTTCGTCCTCGCGGATGGCGGTGAATGCCCGCCCGATGCGGCATCGTTCCAGACGCGCCACGAAGAGCATCGCAATCGCCAGCATCGGCACCGCGAACAGCAGATACGGCAACTGATGCTGCGAATTGAACGGCTGCGGAATCTTGAAAATGCCGATTGCGCCGCCGGTAATCGTCAGATTGAGCGAGAGCACCCGCAGCACTTCGACGAAGGCAATCGTTGCCAGCGCGAGGTAAATGCCGCGCAACCGCAGCGCGGGGATGCCGACGATAATCGCAAGGATACCGGAAAGCACCCCCGCTGCAAGCATTTCCAGCACAATGTACCCGAAGGCGATCTGCCCGCCCTCATGCGGAAAGACGCGAGTGGAAAGCACCGCCGCCGTGTACCCGCCGAGGGCATAGAAACCGGGGCTTGCCAACGACAACTGCCCCGCCATCAGCGGCAAATAGACCGACAAGCCGAGGATTGCGGCGAGCACCATCGAGACGATCACACCGCTGTTCGAGGTGAAAAAATCTGCCATCCGTTAGACCTTCTGCACTTGCACGCGACCGAGCAACCCCTGCGGACGGATGAGCAATACAATGAACAATAGTGCGAATGCCACCGCATCTTTGAATGCGGATTGGTCCGCCGGGACGAATGCCTCTGCCAGCCCCAGCACCAGCCCGCCAACGACTGCGCCGGGGATGTCGCCAAGCCCGCCGAGGACGATCACCGCCAGCCCCTTCAAGCCGAACGCGATGCCGAAATATGGCCCCGCAATGCTCACGCTCGATCCGACCAGCGTACCCGCCAGCCCACCGAGGAACCCGCTGAGGAAGAATGTGAGCCAGATGAAGCGGTCGGTGCTGATACCAAGCAGGCTTGCGGTCGTCGCATCCTCCGCAACCGCACGTAATGCTTTACCAAATTTGGTAAAATTGATCAGGAAGGTGAGTGCGATCAGGATGACGCCCGCTACGGCGAAAATGAGAATCTGAATCGTGCGGATCGGGATTGGGCTTGCCTCGCTGCCGAGGTTGACCGCGATAGGCAAGTCGCCCGTGAGCCGCGTCTTGTAGGAGTAGTTTTCCGCCCCCACGAGATACTGGATGAAATTGACGAGCAGCGTCGCCACACCGAGGCTCGATACAAGAGCCAAGAGGCGGTCGGAGTTGCGCCGCCGCAAGGGACGAAACGCAAGCCGCTCGATCAGCACGCCGAGTAGACCCGCAAGGATCGCACCCACAATTGTGGCGACTGCCAGCGGTAGCACAATCGGCAAGTGCGTTTTGGCGAAGATGCCGTTCGCGCCAAAGGTCGCGCCTGTGAGCATGTAGGTAAAGTACGCGCCGCAAGTAAAGATCGCGCCGTGAGCAAAGTTGATGATGCCGAGGATCGAGAAGACCAGCGTGTAGCCGAGCGCGAAAATCGCGTAGACACTGCCGATGGAAAGCCCGTTGACGAAACGCTGCACGAACTCGGTCACGATGCCTTTCCTCTACGTGGGGAGTAGCGCACAACGAGTAACGATATTTCCCCTGCACCTCGCGCGATATCGAAGACCGATGCGAGGTGCGGACCGAACTGCTCGTTACTCGTTGCGGGTTACGCGCCGCTCGTTACTTCAAGAATGTCAATGCGCCCGTCGCGCCGTCCGGGTTCATTTTGACCTGTGCAACGTAGAACTGGCTCTGCACCAATTCCCGGTCCTTATCGAAGGAGATTTCACCGAGGGGCGTCACATACTTGCCGTCGTGTACTTGCTTATTGAGCGCGACACGCAGATCGTCCAGCGACATGCCACTGATCTTTGCTTTCGTGTCCAGCGTCCGCAATGCCTCGACATAGACTTGCACTGCTGCGAATGTCTGCGCGGCAAACTGCGGCGGGTTGTCTACATTGAACTGTGCCTTGTAGAGTTGCTTGAAGGCGGTGTTGACTTCGTTGTCCACGGCAGGGCTGTATGCCTGCGCGATCAACAGACCGTCGCACTGCGCCTTGCAGACGGGGAAAATGTTGGTCGTGTTCAGCCCGTTGCCGCCGATAATCAGCCCCTTGAAGCCGAGTTCGCGCAGTTGCTTGACGAGGTTGCCGCCGTCCGCCGCGAGACCGGAGATGATGGCGAGATCGGGCTTGAGACCGAGCGCGTTCGTCGCCTGCGACTGGAAGTCGGTGTCGGTCGTCTGGAACTTCTGCACCGTCACGACTTCGAGATTGAGCGATTTCGCGGTGCTCTGGAAGGTGTCAGTCTCGGAGACGGAGAAGGCGTCGTTCTGGGCGTAGAAAACCGCCACCTTCTTGATGTTCGGGTTCTGTGCAAGGGCTGCCTTGATCGCGTTCGGTGCGACGACCGCAACAGGGGCGGAGGTGCGCGTTACATACTCGCCGATGGCGGGGATGCCCTTCGCGGTATTGGAGGGACCGACAACCGGCACTTTCGCCTTGTCCGCGATGGGATCAGCGGCGAATGCCTGCTGTGAGAGGGTGGGACCGACGATACCGACGACCTTATTCTTGCCGATCTGCGCTTGAAATGCGTTAATCGCGCCCTGTTCGTCACCGGCGGTGTCTTCGTAGAGCAGTTTGATCGGGCGACCGTTCACGCCACCCTTGCTGTTGAAGTATGCTTCCGCAATCTTCGCACCGTTGACTTCGTCTTGACCGAGCAATGCAGTATTGCTGGTCTGCGCGACGGAGATACCAATCGGGATAGGATCGCCGGAGAGCGCGACAGGCGCGGCGGCGGTCGTACCGGCGGGTGCGCTGCCTGCGGCTTTCGTCGGCGCGGCGGCACTCGCAGCGGGCGCAGTCGTTGCTCCCGCTGCAGGTGCGGTCGTCGCAGCGGCAGGTGCGGTGGTTGCTGCGGTCGTGGTCTTCGCAGGGGCAGTGGTTGCGGCGTCGCCCCCACACGCGGTGAGCGCAAGGGCAAGAAACATCAATCCGAGGACGGTACTAGCAACTCTACGCATACATGCTCCCTTTCCATCACCCATCGTCTATAGACCGCAGCACAGCAGAACGCAATGACGCCGCTGCCGTCACAGTACGCACGATTCCCCTGAGACAAATCGAACGGAAATGTACCAGCGCACTCGCGCCGTGTCAAGCATTACGCATGACGCCTGCACTCAGCAGCAGTGCAATCACTGCCCTGCGTCTATCACGGTTTGGTGGTCGGCGGTTTCGCGGCAGGCGGGACGTATACAGGTGTTGGCAAGCCGCCTGCCTGTTGCGGCGGTGGACCTTTAGTTGGCACCGGCGGTGGCGGCGGATTTGGCGCGCTCGCCGGTGTCAACAAATTCGCCCCACTGGGGGGAGCCGCCTGTGTGACGCGCACCGTGGTGGATACTGCCTCCGGCGTTGTCTCGGCAGTTGTGGACGGAACTGCAGTTGCGACCCGAACGGCGGTCGGCAGGATGTACGCACGGCTGTTTTTGGGGCGATATTTGGCATCCACCGCCGTATAGTAGGCATTGAGGCGGGTCGCGCCTGCGCCGGTATATTTGCCGTATTCGGTCTTTTTCGTTTCGAGCGGACCGCCACCGTTGAACCCTTGTTTGAGCAAGTTCGGGTCTTTCGTGAGATCGGACCACGCCTGAATGAGTTCGATCTGTTCGCGCTCGTCGAGTTCGCCGCAGGCAAGTTTCGGCTCCTTGCCTTTCACAAACAGGTCTTTCGTCCCGCTGTTGGGGTACGTCGGCTTGTGTCCCGTCGTGGTGCAGGAATACCCGTCTACGACATTCGCGGGCCGCTCGAATTCCTTCGCGGGTAGGTTGCCGTCTGGCCCGACGAGCAATTGCGGGGCTTTCTCGTATCCGTGGATGAGGCGCATGAATTCGTTCCAGATCGGTGCAGCGGTCTCAACACCGTCCACGTCTTTCATCGGGTGGTTATCGTTGTTGCCGACCCACATACCCACCGCGATCTGGGTGGAATACCCGACCGTCCAGCCGTCGCGGAAGTCGTTGGTGGTGCCGGTTTTCGCAGCAACGGGGCGGTCACGCAGGATGAGCGGGCTGGATGCCCCGAAGATCGGTGTGCGGGCCTTGTTGTCCGTGAGGATGCTCGTCATGAGGTAGGCATTGCCCCGATCCATCACCTGCGGCCCGACGGGGCGCGTCTTACTATTGTCTACCGTCTTACCTGTCTTGGGATCGAGGTAGGGTGTGCCATCGCTTTTTTCGATGCGGATGATCGGGCTTGCCTCAACATACATGCCGCCGTTCGCCATCGTCGCGTAGGCATTCGTCAGTTGCAGCACCGACGCTTCGCCCCCACCGAGGGCAAGCGAGATACCGAGACCGTACCGCTCCGGCTGCCGGAAACTGTCCGCCAGTCCCATGTCGTGCGCGAAATCAGTGAAGTTTTGCAAACCCTGCACCTTGCCGTATTTGGAGCCATCTTTAGTGTAATTGAACTCCATTGCCTTGAGTGCGGGCAGGTTCAGAGACTGTTGCAGCGCATCGCGCACCGCGACCGCACCGTTGTGCAGCAGGTTGAAGTTGTTCGGGGTGTAGCCCTTGTCGGTGCCGTCGTCCCATGTCTGGTGGTAATCGAGGATGGTATACGACGGGTACCATCCCTTTTCCAACGCGAGAGCATACACAATCGGCTTGATCGAACTCCCCGGCTGGCGCGGGTTTGTGGCGACATTGTATTCGCCCGCCACATTGAACTTGCCGTCCGGCGTCTTGGTTTGGTCGTAGAAGTCGGTGCTCCCGACCATGCAGAGAATCTGCCCGCTCCACGGCACAACGGCGACCAGTGCCCCGTTGGAGACATCGTAGCCCGCTTTGCTCTCGCGGGTGACGCCGGACTTGACGACATCTTCCGCGAGGCGTTGCACATCGAGGTCAATGGTGGTGTAAATCCGTAAACCGCCACGATAGAGCGCGTCCGGCCCGTAGCGGTCCTCGACGTATTGCCGCACATAGTTCACAAAATGTGGTGCGCCCGACGGGGTGTCTGCTTTGAATTTGCCGTACTTGCTGGGATCGGCGGATTGCGCGTAGGCATCATCCGCCTGTGGCTGGGTGATATATCCCTGCGCTACCATCTGGCTGAGCACGTACTGCTGCCGGATGCGGGCGCGGGCAAGATTTGCAGGGCTGACGGTCGGGTCATAGCGCGACGGCAACTGCGGCAACCCCGCGAGGAACGACGATTGCCAGAGTTTGAGGTCCTTCGCATTGACCCCGAAATAGTTTTTCGCCGCTGCTTGAATACCGTACGAACGATTGCCGTAGAAAATTGAGTTGAGATAGAACGTCATCAGGTCTTCTTTGCTGTATTTCTGCGAGAGACTGTATGCGATGAAGACCTGCCGCACTTTGTCCTCGCGGGTCGGCGTTTCGTATCGCTCTGGGAATGCCTGCTTCACCACCTGCATCGTGATGGTGGATGCGCCGGACGAGCCGTAGGATGTGTCAATAAAGGTGTTGCGGACGGCGCGACCGAGCGCCTGCGGGTCTATGCCGGGGTTCGTCCAGAATGTTTTGTCCTCGGCGGCGACGGTCGCGTTGATAAGATCGGGTGAGATACCATTGAGCGGCACCTCGAAACGGTTGCCCGCTTTCGGGTCCGCGATCTCCTGTAACAGGTTGCCGTAGCGGTCGTAGATGCGCGAGGTCTCGAACTGCGGCAGCGTGTTCGGGTTGAATTCCGGCAGATCGTGCGTGAAATAGGCATACGTCCCCGCCGCGCCCCCGACACCCGCCGCCGCAACCGTCACAAAAAACAGTAACGCCATCCCGATACCGCCAAAGATCGGCACAATTGGGCTAGCGAACCACCACGCCGGGATACCTTTTTTCGTCTTGCCCCGCACCGCGAAGGGCGGTGCTTTGCGGCGTGCGCGAGTTTCGCCGATGAATGGACGGCGCGTATGGCGTGGGGGTGGGGGAAGTGCCATCGTCGCCGGTCCCTTTCTGCTCGACATCACCTGCACCGTGCCGAGTGTACCACATCTCACATTGACCGCATCGGGACGCCCGCGTACACTTTCGTATATGGGTGTTCACATGACAGGAGACCACCGACCGATGCGACCCTCCCCGCGCCGCCCCGCATTCCGTTCGCTGCTCCTGTTGCTGCTGCTCAGCGGGTGCGCCTTCGGCGGCGATTCAACCCCGACTACGGTACGAACCGGTAGCCCTTCGCCTGCGACCGCCCCGCGTGGCAGTGCAACGGCGTCCGGTACCGCTGCGGCGACGGGGTCTCCAGTTACCACCGTTGCAAATACCGTAGCGATACCGACCGCTTCGACTACACCCGCTCCGTCCGCGACGCCCGCAAGCACGGTGCGCCCGGTGGTGCCGACCCCCACGCCGCAACCCGTCCCAAAGCCGAACCCGAAGGGTGATCAGACCCTGACGATGCCCGGCCCGCAGACCCTACCGGATACGCTCGACCCCGCCCTTATACGCGATAACAGCACAACGCTGCTCGTGCGGCAGGTGTGGCGCGGATTGGTGCGGCTCGATGATGCGCTCAATGTCGTGCCGGACATCGCCGCGGATTACGCGAAATCCGCCGACGGGCGGACGATGACCTTCTATCTCCGCTCCTCCGCTCGCTTCCAGGACGGGCGGCAGATCACCGCCGAGGATGTCGCGTTCTCGCTCCGGCGTGCCTGTGATCCCGCCACCGCACGGGGCGTCACACCGCAGAATCTCCCGGCGGCATCGGGGTTGAACGACATCGTCGGCTGCACGGATCGCCTGAATGGGCGTACCGCCGATGTCGCGGGGATCGCGGTACTCGACCCGCTGACACTCACCATCACCCTCGACGCGCCGAAAGCATACTTCCTCCAGAAACTTACCCTCGTGGTTGCGTCGGTGATTGATCGCAACGATCTCGCACGCGGCGCGGGGTGGTCAACCGCGAAGCCGAACGGCTCCGGCCCGTTCCGTCTCGCAGGGTGGGCGGGGGACGCGATCACGCTCACGCGCTGGGAAGGGTTTTACGATCAAGTCGCCACGCTGGAGAAAGTGACGCTACTCGTGGGGGCGCGCGCCGCAAACGCCGCCAATCTCTACGACGACAACAAAGTAGACATCGCCTCCGTCGGCTACACCGCCGTTGACCGACTGAATGCCGCCACTGCATCTACACGGGGCCAACTGCGCGTGACGCCCCAACTCAGCACCTTCTATATCGGTATCAACACCAAACTCGCGCCGCTCGATGCGTTCAATATCCGCGCCGCGCTTGTCCGTGTGATAGACCGCCAAAAAATCCAAGCGGCGGCGTACGACGGCAAGGTCGCCCCCGCGAAGGGAATTATTCCCCCCGCAATCCCCGGTGGCGATTGGACGGCAAACTTCCCGATCCTCGATGCGAAGACCGCCAAAGAGTTGCTTCCACCCGACAAGGCGAAAGCATTATCGCCGATTGTCTATGGCAGCAGTGGCGGCACGTCGGTCGGCACAGTCATCAAAACTGCCGCCGAGCGCGATCTAGGGTTGCAAATCTCGGTGGAAGACGAACTACGCTTCGATGACCTCCTCTCCGATCTTGATGCCAGCCAGTACGGGCTGTTCGTCTTGGGCTGGATCGCGGATTATCCCGACCCCGAAAACTTTCTCGTGCCGCTTTTCCATACGGGCGCACCTGCGAACCACGGCAACTACAGCAGCCCGAAAGTGGACGATCTGCTCGACCGTGCCGCCGTGGAGCAGGATGCCAAGAAGCGTACCGATCTCTACCGCCAAGCGCAGCAGCAGATACTGGACGATGTGGCGATTATCCCGCTCTATCACCCCACCGATTACACACTCGTGAAGCCGTATGTGAAGGGGCTTTCGATCACCGCAATGGGTATTCTGCGTCTCGAAACAGTCTGGATTGAGCGCGACACTCCTGCCGCAAGCAGCATCTTCCCTGCGGCGGCACCAACCGCCCGCACGACGCCTGCCCCACTGCCGCCTGCCCCGACTGCGACCAAGAAACCATGACGACGATGCCCGCCACGCTCATACGTCCGCTGACGCCCGCCGATGTCTCCGATATGCGGCTGCCGTGGAGCAGCCCCTTCGACCGTCCGTCGCTCGCGGAACATCTGGCAGAGCATCCGCGCCGTGCTTTCTGGGTACCGCACACTGGCGAATATATTGTCGGGGAACCGTGGCGGCACCGCGAGATCGCCACCGCAATTGTGGACATCGTTGCGCGGGAAAACGGCGCGGCACTCGTCGAGACGCTGCGCGATCCCGCCTTGAGCGTGCCGCATGAGCTGCTCGTGCTGACCGATTTCGCGGGGTCGCGCCGCCCGGTCTTCTACCGCGATGTGCGCCTCGCGCTGATGCAGCAGGTGATTTGCTACGAGTTGCGACGTATCCCGCGTGATGTGCCGGACGGCAGCCTCCGCTTCGAGCGGCTATTACTCGATGATCCGCACGCAGTCGCCACGCTGCTTGTGCTCGATCATGCCGCCTTTCCGTGGCTCTGGTGGAACACAGTGGAAGAGTTTGCCAATTACGCGGCGGTACCGGGGGTGCGGCTCTATGCCGGCTATGACCACACGGGTACTGCGGTGTCATATGTTGGCGTGACCCAGTACGATGGGTGGGGGCATCTCGACCGCATCGGGGTAGTACCCGCCTCGCAGGGGGCAGGCTACGGCTACGAAACGCTGCGGTTCGCGGTGCAATCGCTGGCGTACGGCGGGGCGCACCGGGTCGGGCTGTCCACGCAGGCGGACAATTTGCGTTCGCAACGGCTCTATCATCGCTTCGGCTTCTCGCGTACGCACCAGAACGACTATCATATCTACGGCACATGGGCGAATCCCGCCCGCGCCGCAACCGCGTTTATGCCGGGGGGCGGCAATCGGTAGTCGTTCGTCGTCCGTGAAATGTACATGCCTCGGTAGGACCGTACATTGTACTCTTTCACGACAAACGAACCGGCTACGGACGCGACGAAGGAGCGACTGATTGGGCGGCAACAGTTTCGGCACCGCATTTCGCATCACCACATGGGGCGAATCGCACGGTCGGGCAGTCGGCGTGACTATTGACGGCTGCCCCGCCGGTTTGCCGGTGGATCAAGAGTATATCCAGTCCGAATTGAACCGCCGCCGTACGGGGCAATCGAGCGTCACGACCCCCCGTGACGAGAAAGATCGCATCGAAATCCTCACCGGCACCTTCGAGGGCGTCACGACCGGAATGCCTGTGACGATGCTCGTCTGGAACGAAGATGCGGATTCCAGCAAGTATGAGAAAATCCGCCATCTCTACCGCCCCGGTCACGCCGATTACACCTACATCGCCAAGTACGGTCTGCGCGACCATCGCGGCGGCGGTCGGTCGAGCGCACGCGAGACCATCGGGCGCGTCGCAGCGGGCGCGATTGCAAAATCGCTCTTGGCACGGGAGGGTGTAACGATCCACGGCTACACTGTACAGGTCGGCACAATCCGCGCCACTGATTATGACCCGTCGGTGATCGAGCGGAATATTGTGCGGGCGGCAGACCTTGCGGCATCGGAAGAGATGATCGCCGCTATTCACGCGGCGCGGGATGCGGGCGACAGCCTCGGTAGCGCGGTCGAAGTGCGGGCAGATGGCGTGCCTGCCGGGTTGGGTGAACCCGTCTTCGACAAACTGCACGCCGATATCGCCAAAGCGATGTTCAGTGTCCCTGCCATCCGTGGCGTCGAACTCGGCGACGGGTTCGATGTAGTCGAGCGGAGCGGCTTCGACAACAATGATCCTTTCGTGATGGATACATCTGGCGCGGTGCGGACGACGACGAACCACACTGGCGGTATCCTTGGCGGTATCTCGACAGGGGAACCAATTGTCGTGCGGGTGGCGATCAAGCCGCCATCGTCTATCCTGCGGGAACAACAGACAATAGACCGCGACGGCAACCCGCGCCCGATCCGTGTGGAAGGGCGGCACGACCCCTGTCTTGCGCCCCGTGCCGTGCCGGTGTTGGAAGCGATGCTCGCGCTCGTGCTTGCCGATCATCTTCTCCGGCAGCGGCTCGCCCGCGTCGTGTGGGGCGGCGCCACACCCGGCGCGGGGCGTGACGATGACGATGGTCTATAGGTTCCCAGAGATAGATGCAGTCGTCCGGCGACATGAGCGGGCGACGACCCGGCTGCGTTCCCGATGAAGCGAACAGTCGCCGGCCCGGTCACGGTGTTGATTGCGGTGCTTGTTGCGCTCGCGGTCTTTCTCAGTGCGTGGGTGGGCTGGCTGCTGGCGGGGCGGATCAATGTTGCCGTTGGGGTGGCATCCGTCCTCTGCGCCGCGCTGCTACTCAGCGGATTATGGGTGCTGGTGCAGGTCGGGTTGCTTACCGTTACGGTACGGCCACCGAAGTGGCTCCGGCGGCTGGAAGAGACGACGCCCGTCACGGTGCCGTGGGGCGCGGCGGTGCAGCGGGCGATCAACTTCGGCGCGGAGGAAGCGCGGCATTTCCACCAGCCGCGTATCGGCACCGAACATCTGCTTCTCGGTCTGATGCGCGAGGGTGGGGACGCCGCCCGTGCGCTCGTTTCCCTCGATGTGACTATGGAATCGCTGATTCGGGCGGTAGATTTCCTCTCCGGCATGGGCAAGGCGGAAGCGGTCGCCAAGCCGTCCCTCGATCCTGCTGCCCGCCGCATACTGGACGCTGCCGCGATTCGCGCCCGCACCGACCGCAACCGGCAGGTCGAGACCGGACATGTGTTGCTGGCGATGCTGGACGACGCGCAATCCAGTGCGGCGGCAATCCTTGATCAATTTGGCTGCACTGCCGCAACGATCACGGACGCCCTCCATCGCACCCGTGCCCGTCGTTAGGCAGCATGCAAACGGGGGAGCCGCAAATAATGGCTCCCCCGTTGCTTTCGCGTCTCGCCGAAGTGCTATGGCTGGGTGCGAACGATGACACCGACCGACCCGGGGCGGTTGCCATCGCTAATACCGGTGCGCGGTAGGTAGGTCGGGGTTTGCTCGAGCGTGCCGTATGTCGGGATCGGGGGCGCGAGTGCCGCGAAGGAGTCGAGGCAGTTGTAATCGTCCGGCGGACAGATCGGGATGCCCTTCGCCTGATTCGCCCGCAGACAGTCGTAATCGCGCTGCGAGCAGATATTGATGCCGTACTGATTGATCGGCACCGGTGTTGCTCCCGGTATCGTTGTGCCGAGGAGCAGCGACGCATACTGTGTCTGGCAAGTGGTGTTGTTTGTGGGGCAGATCGTCAGCCCGCGCAACTGATAGAACCGGATGCATTCCTGATCGTTCACCGCGCAGACATCACTCGCCGTGAGGTTCGTGTTCCGCAGGCAGGCGAGATCGAACGGGTCGCACGTCCCGGTACCGGTTGCCGTCACCGAGAGAGTACTTACCAGTGCAATCGTGAGCAGTGTCAATGCTGCCGCAGTCGTTCCCCAGATGCGGATAGATCGTCGCCGCATATGTCCCTCCTTGTAGCGTGTCGCCATGCCGCCGATGAACCGGCTGCGCCTACGCGGTATTTTACATAACTTCGTATGTATCGGTCAATTCAGGAGTTCAAAGTGCGGCGTGTCATCGCTATTGCCCGCAAAAAGCCGCTGTTGCACCGCCCGCACCGCGCCGACGAGCGGGCGCGAAAAGACCGCACTCAGCAGCACGCCGAGCAGTGTGCCGATGCAGACCCCCCATGTAAATGCTGCACGCGGGTCAGATGTAGCAGGGGATGCAGACATCAGGCTTCCTCTCTCGCTCATTGAATAACGAGAATGCGGGGAGCGTCCGCCCAGAGGCGGTCGAGCTGGTAAAATTCGCGTTCCTGCTTGCTGAATGCATGAACGACAACATCACCGAAATCGAGCAGCACCCAGCCAGATTCGGGCGTACCCTCTTGCCGAATAAGGCGCACACCCTCTTTGGCGGCGCGGTCGCTTACATCGCGTACCACGGCGCGGAGCATTCGCTCGTTGTCTGCGCTGCTGATGACGAAATAATCGGCGAGCGTCGTGATCGCCGCGATATCGAGCACCAGTACATCGTTGGCGAATGCGTCGGACGAGGCCTGCGCGAGTTCCCGTGCGAGCACTTGCGGCTCCGGTGCGGTGGCATCGGGCAGTGCGGACATGCAGTCTCCTTCCATACGGCTATTCATGCACTCATCACCATACCGCAGAGCGGGGCGGGGCGCAACGTGCCTCTCGTATTGCAAGATCGTTGCGACCACTGTATATGCGGCGGGTGTTGTCCGATTGTGTGCGGTCTGCTATACTCCGCTGCGGTGGAGATGCAGCATGCGCCACCGCGCGTGGGGGCATAGCTCAGCTGGGAGAGCGCTACAATCGCACTGTAGAGGTCGGGGGTTCGAGTCCCCCTGCCTCCACCACGCACCTTTTCCCTTGTGAAAGCACGTACACAATGGCAATACGCATTTTGCCGCCCGAACTTGTCAGCAAGATCGCGGCGGGCGAGGTCGTTGAACGCCCCGCATCCGTTGTTAAAGAACTTGTTGAGAATGCGATGGATGCGGGCGCACGCACGATCCGCGTCGAGATGCGGCAGGGCGGGCGCGACCTTCTCCGTATCACCGACGACGGCATCGGTATGACGCCGGACGATGTACGCCTCGCGGTGGAGCCGCATGCCACGAGCAAAGTCGCCGCGCTCGCGGATTTACAGAGCATCACGACGCTCGGTTTCCGGGGCGAAGCATTAGCGAGCATTGCAGCGGTGTCGCGTTTCACCCTCCTTTCTCGCCCCATCGGTGCCGATGCCGCCCTCGAACTGACGCTGGACGGTGGGCGTGTCGTTACCGAGCGACAGCGCGGCGCACCGGAAGGTACGAGCGTCACGGTGCGCGATCTCTTTCAGTATGTCCCCGCCCGGCTAAAGTTCCTGCGCTCGGTACAGACCGAGACTGCGTTCATCACGCGGGCGGTGCAGGCATACGCGCTCGGCAGACCGGATATTCGCTTCGAACTCGTCAACGATAGCCGCACCATCTTCCGTACAGCGGGCGATGCCGATCTGCGTGCGGCGGCGGGGGCGGTCTTCGGTCATGCGGTTGCGGCGGCGATGTTGCCGCTGCCGGAGATGGATGCGCCGCCGGAATCGCCTGTCGTCGTATCGGGTCTCGTCTCACATCCGACACACGACCGGGGCGACCGGTATCAGATGTTGCTGTTCGTCAACGGGCGATGGATACAGCACCGCAGCGCGATGTTCGCGTTGGAGGAGGCATATCACAGCCTCCTGATGGTCGGGCGACATCCGAGCGCGATTGTGCGTATCGAAGTGCCGCCGCGCATGGTGGATGTCAATGTCCACCCGACCAAGCAGGAAGTACGCTTTGTCCACGAACGCGAGGTTGTGCGGGCAGTGGGTGCGGCGACACGGGCGGCGGTGCTCGGCACTACGCAGGAATACGCTGTGCCGCTCGTCCCGTTGCCCTCATCGTTCGCGCAGCCCGCTGCACCTCGTCCCGCATTTGCGCCGTCGCCGTCGCTTTCCCGACCGGCGGCGACATGGTCGTCTCCCATATCGCCCGCCCCCGTCGTGCCGACGCCACCGACACCGGGCAGTGGGTGGCGTCGGCTTGATCGCCCTGCGGAGCCGCCCCCGCCGTCCACTGCCACCGCATTTCCGTCGGCGGCATCGCTGCGTGTTGTCGGGCAGGTGGCAAATACCTATATCATCGCGGAGGGGGCATCGGGCATGTACCTGATTGACCAGCACGCCGCGCACGAGCGGGTGATGCTCGAAAAGATGCGGGCGAAACTGGCGGTAGGCGATGCCGATGTGCAGCCGCTCCTCGCACCGCTCACATTTGCGCCGCCCGCCGGGTTGCAGGAGACCCTAGAGGCGTGTCGCACCGATCTCACACGGCTCGGCTTTCTCGTCGAGCCGTTCGGGGAAGGGGCATGGCTCCTGCGCGGCATCCCCGCGACATTCAATGGTCCGCACGCCCGCGACCCGGTGCGCGTGCTGGAAGAGACACTGGCGGAACTTGCGGCGGGCGGCACAGGCGGCGATGCACGCGAACGGCTCGCGGCACTGCTCGCGTGCCACAATGCGATTCGGGCGGGGCAGGTGCTCTCCGACACCGAGATGCGTGCCTTAATCCGCGAACTCGAAGCCGTGGAGACGCCGGGGCATTGCGCCCACGGTCGCCCGACCATGCTCCACATCAGCCAGTACGATCTCGAACGCGAGTTTTCCCGCCGCTGATCGTCGCCTCCCGGCACACAACGGTGCGGCTTGGGGTAGAATGCCCGTGATGGAACGCTCGGATGCAGACCTCCATGCGACGCTTGTGACACCGCCGACGGAACAACACCGTGCGGGTGTCGTATCGCGCCGTCTATCCTTCCATTCGGTAGGGCAAGCGATGCAATCGCCCGCGTTGCTTGTGCCGATTGTGCTGCTCGCACTCATGCTGCGGCTCAACGGGTTGCAGTGGGACGCGGGCTGCGTGCGCGGCGCGGAACCGACACTCTGCCACCTCCACCCCGACGAGCGCAATATCACCATCGTCATCACAAGCCGCATCCTGCCGGAGTGGCCGCCGCGCTGGGGCGATCTGCTCGTGCCGGAGCGCAGCCCGCTCAACCCACGTTCCGACGACCCCGCAACAGGTCGCCCGCGTGATTTCGCCTACGGCAGCCTGCCGCTTTTCGTGACGAAAGCAATTGCGGGGACGATGCAAGCACTCACCGGCACGCCATGGACGGAATACGACCGCATTGTGCTGGTTGGGCGTGCGCTCTCAGCGGTGCTCGATGTTGGGACGTTGCTGCTCGTCTACGCACTGGCACGGCGGTATGCGCGGTGGGCGGGAAATGTCGCTGCTCTCCTCTTTGCGTGCTGCGTCTTGCAGATTCAACTCGCCCATTTCTTCGCCACCGACACGTGGGTGACATTTTTTGCGACGGCGGCGGTGTGGGCATTCGTCCGGGCGGCGGAGCGGCATCGCGTGCGGGATTTTGTGTGTGCCGGTGCGCTGGTCGGGCTGGCGGTGGCGAGCAAAGCATCGGTGGCGTTCTTGGCGTTTCCTGCATTCGCCGCACTCGTCGTCCATGCTGTTACGCCCGATCCGCGAGCGAACGAGGACGCCGACGAATCACGCCCGCTCGTGCGATTGTTCTCGATGGGGCTGGCGACCGCGTGGGCGGCGGTGCTGGCGTTTGCCGTCGCGGAGCCATACGCATTGCTCCGGCTCGGCACGTACATGGAAGCCATCGGCACCCAAGCACGGCTCGTGAAGGGCGATCTTGATTACCCGTACACACGGCAGTATGTCGGCACCGCGCCGTATTATCATCTCAAGAACCTCGTGCTGTGGGGAATGGGACCTGCGCTCGGTCTGCTGGCGTTGGCGGGTTTGGTGTGGGGCATCGTCCGCGTGGCGAGAACGCGGCGCACGGTAGACTGGGTGCTCTTGGCGTGGGTGGTGCCGTATCTCGCGTATACTGTGCCGCAGTCGGTGAAGTTCATGCGCTACCTTCAGCCCGTCTACCCTGTGCTGATCGTACTCGGTGTCGCGCTCATCGTGGATGCGACGCGGACGCGGGTTCGCATCGGGCAAAACTGGCTCTGGATGCCCCGCCCCGTTGCATTCGCGTCGCTGGCACTCGTGGCACTCTGCACCGCGCTCTGGGCGGGGGCATTCTCGACGATCTACGAGCAGACGCACAGCCGTGTTGCCGGCAGCGAATGGTTCGAGGCGAACATCCCGGCGGGATCGGTCGTTGCTACCGAAGTATGGGACGATGGCTTTCCGCAGGCCGTCTCCGCGACACCGAACGCCTACGATTGCGTGCGCCTGAACGCGCAACGCCCGAGTACCTGCTCCGGCTTCGATCTCTACCCCGATGAGGGGACGGGCGAGACACGTCTGCGCTACCTCACCACGCTGATGAATCAGGCGGACTACATCGTCATGTCGTCCAACACCGTCTGGGGTTCGATCCCGCACGCACCGTGGCGGTATCCGGTGACCATCCGCTTTTATGATCTGCTCTTTACCGGGCGGCTCGGCTACACGACGGTCTACGATGGCACTGTCTCGCCGCATCTCGGCGCGTGGGCGATCAACGATCACGGCGCGGATCAGTCGTTTTCGTACTACGATCACCCGCAGGTGCGCGTCTTCAAGCGGACGCAGCCGCTCACCGCCGCGCAATTGCGCCCGCTCTTTGCGGATGTGCTCGCGCAGCCCGCCGTACCGCAACGCGACCCCCCAAAACGCGCCTCGTTGCTCACGCAGGACGTGAACACGCTGCCGCCCGTGAATGATCGGGCATGGGGGGGGGTATGGGCGCGGAATGGCGGGGTGGCGGTCGGGCTGTATCTACTGCTGTTCGAACTGTTCGGGCTGATCGGCTGGCCCGTCGCGGCACGAATCTTTCGCCGCTTCCCGGATCGCGGGTGGGGGATGGCGAAGCCGCTCGGCTGGTTGGCGTGCGCGTATGTCGTCTGGCTCGGCGCAAGCCTGCACATCGTCCCGTTTACATTGCCCGTCGTGGCGGCAGTGGTGGCGGGGGGGATTGTCATCGCGGCGGTGGTTGGGTGGTGGAACCGTGCGCTGCTATGGGCGCACCTGCGGACAGAGTGGCGCACAATGCTCGGCAGTGAACTAACCGCGCTGGCGGGGTTCGCGCTGTTTCTGCTCTTTCGGTTGCGGAACCCCGACTTATGGCAGACCTACTGGGGCGGCGAGAAGCCTTTTGAGTTGGCGCAACTGAACGGCATCCTGCGCTCGGCTTCCTTCCCGCCGTACGACCCGTGGCTGGCGGGCGGCACGATCAACTACTACTACTATGGCGCGTACCTCCACGCGTTTGTAATGAAACTGACCGGCATCGCGCCGGAGGTGGCGTTCAATGTGGCGGTACCTGCCACGATGATGCTGGTGTGGGGTGCGGCATTCTCGGTCGGCTCCGCGCTTTGGGTGCTGGTGCGTCGCCGGTCGCCGGAGCGCGGCAGCGATGCGGTGACGGGCGGCATTTGCGCTGCGATTGCGGTCGCGTTGCTCGGCAACCTCAATGCGGTGGGGCAAGTCGTTGCGCTTCTACGGCGCGGGGTCGGAGGGCGCGAGATCGGCACGCAGTTCGATTTCTGGCAGAGCACGCGGCTTATCCCCGGTACGATCAACGAGTTTCCATTTTTCAGCGGGCTATGGGCGGATTTGCACGCGCATGTCGTCGCGTTGCCTTTCGCGCTCGTCTGCGTGGGTATTGCGCTGGCAATCGCACTGCACTGGCAGCAGCCGCACCCGTTCGGGCCGCGTGTTCCCGCAAAGGTGCTGCTGCGTGGCGTGCCGTGGGTGAGCGTGGCGGTTGCTGCCCTCGTTGTGGGGGCGTTGTACCCGATCAATGCGTGGGACTTCCCCACGGCAATTGCCCTCATCGGTATCGGCATCGTGGTCGGATTGCGGCAGGCGGTGGCGCGGTGGCCCGTCGCGGTGCTTGGTGCGGCGGGCGGCGCACTGGGAATCGCGGCAGCGGGGTATCTACTCTTTTTGCCCTTCCATCGCAACTTCTATGCGGTCTTTGGCTCGTTCGCGGCGGTCACCGTGCCGTCGCCGCCGGGGGAATTTGGGGTCATCTTCGGGTTCTTTCTCGTCGTGATCGCCTGCGGCATCGCGGCGGCAAGCCCCGTGCGCGGCTGGAATTGGATCGTCATGCAGGATACATGGGGTGTCGGGGTACTGGTCGGCACGGTGGCACTCTGGCTGGTGTCACTTGTGACGCAACGCTGGGTACTGGTATGTACGGTGCCACTGCTCGGTCTCTTGGCACTCTTGTGGCTGCGGAACGAGCGGCAACCGGCACGGCGGATGCTGTTCGGCCTCGGCATCGTTGGGGTCGGGCTGGTCTCAGTCGTGGAAGTCGTCTTCCTCGCGGACGATCTCATCGGCGGCGATTACGAGCGCATGAACACGGTCTTCAAGTTCCATTTTCAGGCGTGGACCCTGTTCGCGCTGGCGGCGGTGGGGTTTCTGTCGCTCGTCACCGACCGCTGGCGGCTGATTGACCCGGTCTTCCGGGCGATCTTTGCGGCGTTCGTCGGGATCGGAGTGCTGGCGTGCCTCGTGTATCCGGTCTTCGGCACACAATCGCGCCTCGCGCAGCGGATGCTGCCGGTACCTGCCGATGCGGGTCTGAACGGCAATGCGTGGATGCAGACGGGCGTCGTGCTCGCGGACCAATGGAACAACACGGGGAGCGGCGAACCTATCGCGTTCCGCGATGATCTCGCCTTGATTGACTGGATGAATGCAAACCTGCGCGGCACGCCAGTAATCGCGGAAGCGGCAATCGGGCCGTACCGTGGCAACGGCTCACGCATTTCGAGCGCGACAGGCTTTCCCGCCGTTATCGGGTGGGAGCGACACGAGGAGCAGCAGCGCGGCGTGGACGGCTTGCCGGAGCGCAACCGCGATGTACGGGTGATCTACACCGCCACCGATGACGGACAGGTGCAGACGGTGCTCGACCGATACGCAGTACGCTATATCGTCGTCGGGGAGGTGGAGCGGCGTATTCGTGTCGCCCCAAACCAGACCTACGCATCGGCGGCGGGCTTGGAAACGCTGCAACGGATGGAGCGCGAAGGGATGCTACGCGTGGCGTGGCAGCAGAACGGGACCATTCTCTACGAGGTGATGCGGTGATCGTGGAGAGTGTCCGGTGGGCGGCGACGTGGGCGGGCGTGCTCGTGCTTCTTTCGGTGGTCGTTTTCCCGCTGGCGTATCGCCTTCTGCCGGGATTGCCGGGGCGAGGTGTGGCGTTCTGCCCGCCGCTCGGTCTGCTTGTCGTGTCGTATCTATCGTGGCTGGCGGCATCGGTACATCTTGTGCCGTTCGGTGCGCCGTCGCTCTGGGGCGCGGTGGCAGTCGTTGCGGCATTGTCGGTGTTGTCGGAAGTACAGACGCGCGGCGCGGCGATAGGGTGGTTGCGGCATAATGGGCGGGTCGCGCTCTGGTTCTTGCTCGTGTTCGCGGCGGCATTTGTGCTGTTCGCGTGGGTGCGCGGCTTCCGCCCCGAAGTACGAGCGACCGAGAAACCGATGGAGATCGGCTTTCTGGCGAGCACGATGCGTGCTGTCTGGATGCCGCCAACCGATCAATGGTTCGCTGGCGGGACGATCAACTACTACTATTTCGGCTATGTGCAGGCGGCAGCGATGGCGCATCTCGCCGGGGTAAATGCGGGCATCGCGTTTAATCTGACGAACATCATGCTCTTTGCGATGGCATTCACCGCTGCGTGCGGCATCGCATACGATCTTCTCGCACGCGGTCGTCGGGAGCGGGGCGCACGGAGCAGGTCGCCGCTCCTCCCATCGCTGGTGGGCGGATTGTTGCTCGTGGTAGCGGGCAATGCATTCGCGTTGCTGCGGTTGCTGCAAGATCCCGCAACGACGATTGGGCAGTATTTTTACGAGGGTGTCGGCTGGAATAGCACGCGGGTCATCAAGGATGTCTTCGGACCGACGAACATCTTTCCGCAGATCACCGAATTTCCCGCATTCAGTTTCATTCTCGGTGATAATCACCCGCATGTGCTGGCTTTACCGACGGTGCTACTCACAGTGGCGGTCGCATTCGGGTGGTGGTGGAAGCCGCTTGGCGGCTGGCGCGACGGTGTACCGCGCCTCGCATTGACTGCCTTGGTGATCGGCGTACTGTACCCGCTTAATGCGTGGGATGTGCCGACCTTTGGGCTGCTCGTGGTGCTGGCGATGCTGCTGCGCCGTCCTGCCCTCTGGCAGCGCACGCTGGGCGCAGTGGCGGGTGTGGCGGCGGGTGCGTATCTGCTCTTTTTGCCCTTTCATCGCGGGTACATCAGCCCGCTCGGTGGCTCATACGGTGGGGAACCTGCTGCGATCGCCCCGCTCACAGCGGTGCCGATACTCGGCAAACTCATCCGCACGATTGGGCTGGTTGTCTGGCCGCATACCGAACTGGGGCAATTTCTCGTCGTCTTCGTCCTGCCATTTGTGGTGTGCGGATGTCTCGTCGGGCGCGGCATCGCAGGTCGGGGCGTGCCGCTCTCGCCGCAGGCGCGGCAACGGTTATTGGTTGCGGGCGTAGTTGTCGCGCTACTCGCCATCATGACGCGCACGCCGATGCTGTTTCCGACCGGGTTGCTCGTCGGTGGCGCAATCGTCGCGCTCGTGCGTCCGGTAACGCGCCCCAATCGTGCGGCGGTCGCGTCGCCATGGGCAGTGTGGACGGGGACGGATCGCGCTGCTACCGCGCTTGTGCTGCTTGGTGCGGCATTGCCGGTGTCGTGCGAGTTCGTCTATCTGCGCGATGCCTTCGATAATCGCCTGAACACGATGTTTAAGCTCGATTTCCAGTCGTGGGCGCTCCTGATGATTGCAGGGGCATATGGTGTCCTCACACTGCTCAGTACAGTGCAGCGGGCAGCAACGGCGTGGCAGCCCGATCTGCGACGCTTCCGGTTGGCGGCGACGGGCGCGGCGGTCGCCGTCTTCGTGGCATTTGCGGTGGCATATCCCCTTCTGACGGCATACGCACGCACCGGGCATTGGGGGCAGACGGGCGAGTTTGGCGGCCCTCCGGAGGGCTGGCAAGGGCTGGACGGCTATGCCTACGCTATCGCATCGAATCCCGACGAATACGCCGCCCTCCGCTGGCTCGAAGCGAACGCGGGTACGAACGACGCGATTGTCGAGGGCGTCGGCAATTCCTACGGCGAGACGGGCGGCTGGTTCGATGACCACTATTCCGCGCTCTCCGGCGTGCCGACGGTGCTTGGGTGGTACTACCATGAAGTGCAATGGCGCGGTGGTGATGACCGCGTGCGCCAGATTACATTACCGGAACGCCGCAACGATGTGAGCCGCCTCTACACCACTACCAACATGACCGAGGCACGCGCCCTGCTCCAGAAATATGGCGTACGATGGGTCATTGTGGGGAATGCGGAAAAACTGATGTACGGCGATTGTCAGGCGATCTCGCAGTGCGATGCGAAGCCCGCGCCGGGGCTGGCGAAATTCCGGCAGATGCTCGTGCCGATGTACGACGCGGGCGGCGTGACGATCTACCGCGTGCCGCCGGACGGGGGATGACCCGGAATTCAGCAAACGAGACACAGACAACCTAAAAGGAGAAGCCGCGATGGTCGTGCCGCGCCCCGATGCCCCTGTGCCCCACCCGGTGCCAGTCGTCTTTTTCGGCAGCCCCGCGTTCGCCGTGCCGACCCTCGACGCACTGGCGGACGATGCACGCTTCGCAGTTCGGCTCGTCGTCACACAGCCGCCCAAACCAGCAGGGCGCGGCAATCATCTCGTCCGTAGCGCGGTCCATGACGCCGCCGACCGCCACGCCCTGCCCGTCTGGACACCCGACCGCCTGCGCGGTGTGGAGGCAATCACCCGTCTTGCGGTGGCAGAACCTGCGCTGTTCATCGTCGCGGCATACGGCAAGATTTTGCGCCCGGATACGCTTGCGGTGCCGTCACACGGCACGCTCAATATTCATGCATCACTGCTGCCCGCATACCGGGGAGCGTCGCCGATCACGGCGGCGATTCTCGATGGCGCGGCGCAGACGGGCATGACGATCATGCTGCTCGATCCTGGTCTCGACACGGGACCGATGCTCGCACATGTGGCGACAGACATATCGCGCGAGGATACGACCGAGACGCTGACGGCGCGGTTGGCGTCGCTCGGCGCACTGCTCCTCGTGGAGACCGCGCAGGCGTGGGTGCGTGGCGAGGTCGTCCCCGTGCCGCAGGATGCTGCGTATGCCACCGTAACCCGCCTCATCCGCAAAGAAGACGGGCGCATTGACTGGTCGCAGCCCGCCGCCCGCATCGCCCGGATGGAGCGGGCGTATACCCCATGGCCCGGTGTGTATACCTTCCTCGGTGGGAAGCGGCTCCTGCTGCGCGACCTTGCCGCGACAGAAGTAGAAGACACCGCCGGTGTACCCGCTGGCACTGTGGTTGCGGTGAGCGGGGAGTATCTCATTGTGGCGACAGGAACAGGGATGCTCCGCGTCGGAAGTATACAACCGGAAGGCAAGGGGGCGATGCCTGCGAAATCCTTCGCGGCGGGCAGACCGGGGCTAGCGGGAATGCATTTCGATGATATATAGTTAGAATTGCTAACGATCTAGCCACGTCCTGACGAAAGAGGGGCATGAGGAGTATGCGAACAATCATGCGGCTGATGGGGCATCTCCGACCGTACAAGCGGCAGGCGATCCTTTCCTACGGAATGCTCATCCTCGGTATCGGGATGCAGATTGCAGTACCGCTGCTCATCCAGTACACGATCAACAAAGGCATCAATTCCGGCAACGAAACGGTGCTGGCGATTGCCTGCATCTCGATTGTCGTCATTGTGCTGTTGCAAGCGACATTCGGCTACACGCGCTCGTATTGGCTCCAGTATCTCGCAGAGCGCGTGGCGTACGATGTGCGAAACGAGATGTATCAGCATCTCCAGCGGCTCTCGTTCTCGTATTACGACCGGGCGCAAACAGGGCAGTTAATCTCCCGCGCCACGGAAGATGTCAACAACATGCGCCGCTTTTTCCTGTTCGGGTTGCGGTTGCTTGTCCAGTCTTCCTTGATGCTCATCGGTATCACGATTGTGATGCTCAATCTCAACTGGCGGCTAGCACTGCTCTCGCTCTCGACGATGCCCATCCTGATCGTGGTGACGGTCTGGTTCGGGGTGAAGATTCGCCCGCTCTTTCTCTCGGTGCAAACCCAGTTTGGCAATGCGATGACGGTGCTGCAAGAAAACCTCGCGGGTGTGCGCGTCGTGCGGGCGTTCGCGCGGGAGCCGTACGAAATCCGCAAATTTGCGGGGGAAGCAGATGCGGTCTACAACAAGCAGATGGATGCCGCCCGCAGTTGGACGCTCGTGTTCCCGCTCATGTCGCTGATTGCGGGGCTTGGCACGGCAATTGTTATCGCATACGGCGGTTCGGGTGTCATTCGCGGTGATCTCCAACTCGGTACTCTGCTCGCGTTCAATCTCTATCTGACGATGCTCGCGGAGCCGGTACGGAATATCGGCTGGGTGGTCAATAATGTTGCCCGCGCACAGGCGTCTGCCGAGCGTGTCTACGAGATACTGGACAAGACTCCGGAGATCGTCACGCCGCCGGATGCCTTCAAGCCCACCGTCATGGAGGGGCATGTGCGCCTCGAAAATGCCGAATTTGCCTATCCGGACGGCGGGCGGCCCGTGCTGCGCGGCGTGAGTATTGACGCGCGCCCCGGCGGTGTCGTCGGGCTGATTGGTTCCACAGGTTCGGGAAAATCGAGCCTGATCCAACTACTACCGCGTTTCTACGATGTGACGGGCGGTGGGATTACCGTAGACGGCGTGGATGTACGCCAGTGGGATTTGCCGACACTGCGAAAGAATGTCGGGCTGGTGCTGCAAGAGACCTTTCTGTTTTCGGTCTCGGTGCGCGAAAACATCGCCTATGGCAGACCCGATGCGACCGACGCGGAGGTCGAAGCCGCCGCCCGCGCCGCGCAAGCGCACGAATTCATTCTCAATCTGCCGCAGGGCTACGCAACGGAACTGGGCGAACGCGGCGTGAATATCTCCGGCGGGCAGAAGCAGCGCATCGCGATTGCCCGTGCCCTCCTGCTCGATCCGCGCATTCTTGTGCTAGACGACGCCACGAGTGCCGTAGATATGGAGACCGAGTACGAGATTCAGCAGGCGTTAGATATTCTCATGCAGGGGCGCACGACCTTCATCATCGCGCAACGGTTGAGCAGCGTGCGCCACGCGGAGCAAATCTGTGTGCTGGACGAAGGCAAGATCGTCGAGCGCGGCACGCATGACGAATTGCTCGCGCAAAATGGCGCGTACCGCCGCCTGTTCGATATGCAAGTGCGGGCGCAGGATGCCGCCTTCTTTGTGGATGAGATCACGGCGGACGGGGACTGAGCAGTTCGGCAACCGCTCATCGTGTGTGAAGCGCAGGTATCTTGATCTGCCGTGCATCGTATCCGCTACCACTTTGTAACCACCACGGACATTTCTGGAAGGGTATGCACGATGATGAACTTTCAAGGCGACCCGGACGATCTGCTCGGCAAGGCGTTCGACAAGAATGTCGCCGTGCGGCTCGCGGGATACCTCAAGCCGTACACCGGGCAATTGCTCACCGCGACCGTGACGATGCTATTCGCCACCGTTGGTGATCTCGCGCTGCCGTGGTTGTTCGGTCTGGCGGTGGATAAAGGCATCGGGCAGTCCGATTATCACGGGTTGTTCGTCATCGTCGCGCTCTTCGTCGGTGCGCTCGCGGGTACCTTCGTGACGCGCTGGATACAATTCTGGCTGATGGCGAAGTTCGGCAACCGCATCATCTACGATCTCCGCGCCGCGCTTTTCGACCATATGCAGGTGATCGGGCTGAAGACATACGACCGCATGGGTGTAGGGCGGATGATGTCGCGCATCCAGAACGATGTCACGGTGCTGGAAGATTTCCTCACCACGGGGCTGATCGGCGCATTCTCCGATATTCTCGTCCTCATCGGCATCGTCATCGCCATGCTCGTGCTCAATGTGCAACTCGCCCTGATCTCGTTCACCGTGCTCCCCGTGATGGTGATCGGCATGGCGATCTGGCGGAGGCGGGCAGTGCTGTCCTACCGCGCGACGCGCATCACAATGAGCCGCGTGACGGGCAATTTCGCGGAGAATATCAGCGGGTTGCGTGTCGTGCAGTCGTTTGAGCGCGAGGGGCAGAACCAAGAGAAATTTCGCCAGATCAACGGCGAAAATCTCGACGCCAATGCATACGCGGCGCGGCTCTCGGCGTTTCTCTGGCCCGGTGTGGATTTGCTCAGCGCAGTCGCGACGGCAATTGTGCTCTTCTTCGGCGGTCGGTTGGTGATCCACAACGGCGGGCTGAGTGTCGGCGAGTTGTTCGCCTTTCTCGGTTACGTCACCCGCTTCTTCGGCCCGATCCGCACGCTGTCCGACCGCTACAACACGTTGCAAGCCTCCACGGTGGCGGGCGAGCGCATCTTCGAGTTGCTCGATCAGCCCGCCGACATTCTCGACAAGCCCATCGCGAAACCTCTCCCTCCCGTCGTCGGCGCGATCACGCTCGATCACGTCACGTTCGGCTACGCGACAACGCCCGTGCTGCGCGACATTGATGTGCAGATCGCCCCGGGGCAGACCGTCGCATTCGTCGGGGCAACCGGGGCGGGGAAATCCAGCCTCGTCAATCTCGTGCCGCGCTTCTATGATGTCTGGGAGGGGAGCGTTTCAATAGACGGGCACGATGTCCGCGATGTGACGCTGGAATCGCTCCGCAGCCAGATCAGCGTTGTGCTGCAAGACCCTTTCCTGTTTAGCGGTTCCATCGCGGACAATATTCGCTACGGGCGGCTCGACGCCACCGACGACGAGATAGAGGCAGCGGCACGGGCAGTCGGGGCGCATGTCTTCATCACGCGGCTGCCGGAGGGGTATCACACCGAAGTGCGCGAGCGCGGCGGTCTCCTCAGTGTCGGGCAACGACAATTGATTGCCTTTGCCCGTGCCGTGCTTGCGGACCGCCCAATGGTCATTATGGACGAAGCGACCAGCAGCGTGGACACTCAGACCGAGCAGATCATTCAGGAGGCGTTGCGGACAGTGCTGGCGGGGCGCACCGCGCTCGTCATCGCGCACCGCCTCTCCACGATTGTGAACGCAGACCTGATCGTCGTCCTCGATCACGGGCGAATCATCGAGCGTGGTACGCACGCCCAATTGATGACCCTGCGCGGCGCATATTATCGCCTACACAGTATGCAGTTCCGCGCCCAGCATGGCATCGTCGAGGATACTGCCGCAGACTGACCCGCTCTGCCTGCTCGCCTTCCGCTTGTCCGGTGCAATTACATAACTCGGTGCTGTACTGCCGCGTCGTGCAGTGCCGCGAGATTGTCCGCAACCGGTGCGCGATGATTGAAAACTGCAGACCCAACGACCGCGACCGTCGCCCCCGCCTGTGCGACCGGACCAATCGTCTCCGCATTGATACCGCCATCCACCTGAATCGTGACTTGCCCCCGGTTGCGATCTCGTAACATCTGCCGCACGCGAGCGATGCGTGCCAACCCACCGGGGATGAACGACTGTCCACCGAAACCGGGGTTGACAGTCATCAGCAGCACGAGGTCCACGTCGCCAAGAATCTCCTCCAACATCACCAGCGGCGTCGCGGGGTTGAGTGTCACACCGGGGCGTGCGCCCAATGTGCGGATATGCTGCACGGTGCGATGTAGATGCGGGCAGGTCTCCACATGCACTGTAACCGCGTCCGCGCCCGCTTTGACGAAATCCTCAAGGTAGCGGTCGGGGTCGGCGATCATCAGATGGCAATCGAGCACTGCATCGTATTCGTCCGCTATCGGGCGCAACGCTGCGACGATGTGCGGTCCGAATGAGATATTCGGCACAAACTGCCCGTCCATCACATCCACATGCAGCCAGCGCGTCCCTGCTGCGAATGCCTCGCGCACCTGCTCGCCGAGCCGTGAAATGTCTGCCGCCAGTATAGACGGCGCAATTTCGATGCTCATGCCGTGCCCCCGCGCAATGCGCGGTAGCGACGAATCAACGTATTAGTAGAACTGTCGTGACCGAGCGGAGCATCACCCTCGCTCAATTCGGGGACAATCCGCTGCGCCAGTGCTTTGCCCAGTTCCACGCCCCACTGATCGAACGAGTTAATATGCCAGATCGTTCCCTGTACGAAGACCTTGTGTTCATATAGCGCGACAATCGCACCGAGCGCGAACGGAGTCAGCCGTTCGAGCATCAGCGAATTCGTTGGGCGGTTCCCCTCGAAGACGCGGTGGGGCGCAAGCCACGGCGGAACGCCTTCCGCGATCACCTGTTCTTCGGTCTTGCCGAACGCGAGAGCCTCGGTCTGCGCGAAATAATTCGCCATCAGCAAATCGTGATGATTGCCGACCGGGTTAAGTGTCTGCGCGAAGGCGATGAAGTCGGCGGGGATCAATTTCGTTCCCTGATGGATCAACTGGTAGTAGGCATGTTGCCCGTTCGTGCCGGGAGTTCCCCACACAATCGGCCCGGTTTGGTAGTCCACCGTGTTCCCGTCGAGATCAACATGCTTGCCGTTGCTCTCCATATCCAACTGCTGGAGATACATGCTCAACCGACCGAGGTAGTGGTCGTACGGCAACACCGCCAGTGTCTCCGCCCCAAAAAAATTGTTATACCAGACACCCAACATCCCCATCAGGACGGGTAGATTCTGCGCGAACGGTGCGGTGCGGAAATGCTCGTCCATCGCGTGGAAGCCCGCCAGCATCGCCCGAAAATGCTCCTGCCCGACCGCAATCATCAGCGATAACCCGATTGCGGAATCGTACGAATATCGCCCGCCCACCCAGTCGCGGAACTCGAACATATTCGCGGTGTCAATGCCGAATTTCTGTACCTCGGCGGCATTCGTCGAGACCGCGACGAAATGCTTCGCCACCGCCGCTTCATCATGCAGCGCACCGAGCGTCCAGCGGCGGGCGGAATGCGCGTTCGTCAGTGTCTCCAGTGTCGTGAAGGTCTTGGACGCGACGATAAAGAGCGTCTCGGCGGGGTCGAGGTCGCGCACCGCCTCCGCGAAATCGGTGCCGTCAATATTCGAGACAAACCGGAAGGTCATATCCCGCTGGCTGTAGTGCCGCAATGCCTCGTACGCCATCACGGGGCCGAGGTCGGAGCCACCGATGCCGATGTTGACGACATTTTTAATGCGTACGCCTGTGTACCCCGTCCATGCCCCGCTACGGACGCGCTCCGAGAATGCGCCCATTTTGTCCAGTACCCCACGGACGAACGGCACTTGGTCCTCGCCGTCCGCGATGATCTGCTCACCGGCGGGCGCACGCAGCGCGACATGCAGCACGGCGCGGTCTTCGGTGCGGTTGATGTGATCGCCCCGGAACATCGCCGCAGTGCGTTCGCGCAGCCCTGATTCCTCCGCAAGATCGAGCAGCAACCGCATCGTCTCATCGGTGACACGATTCTTGGAGTAATCGAGGTAGATGCCGACCGCCTCACAGGTCAACCGCTCGCCGCGTTGCGGGTCGTCCGCAAACAGCGTGCGAAGATGGGTGTCGTGCATCACCTCGTAATGGGTGGCGAGCGCACGCCACGCGGGGCGCGTCGTGATGGACGAAGTTTGTGCGTGCATCGTTCTCGATCCTCCTTGACGTTTGGTGTCGGCGCATAGCGTGAATTAGTGCGTGAACGTGATTGATGAGATTGATGAGAGTGTCGGGCGGGAGCGATTGCTGCAACTGCTACAGGTGTTACATCATCTCGGTACCGTACCGTGCCGCACCAAGCAGCGCGATGGGATGTATGATGACATGCACGGGAACCCGCGAGAGCAATTCCGTGAACCGCCCCTTGTCTGCGAAGGCGTGCATAAATTGTCCGTCCGAGAGCGCAGGGAGGATGCGCGGCGGGATGCCCCCGGAAAGGTAAACGCCGCTCGTTGCGAAGATTTTCAGCGCGAGGTTGCCCGCCTCCGCGCCGAGTACCGCGACGAACAGCCGCAAGGCTTCGGTGCACAGCGCGTCGGCGTCGTCCGCGCACGCGGCAGCAACGATAATCGGCGCACGGTCGGTTGCCCCGGCAAGGTGCGCCGCCAGCGCGGGCGATTCCGGCGCGTACCCGCTACCCCGCACGTAATCGTAAATGTTCGGGATGCCGAGACCGGAGATTACCCGCTCGTAACTGACGCGCCCGTATCTCCGCATCAGGTAGATCAACATCTCGATTTGCTGCGGTGTATTCGGTGCGAAATCCGCGTGTCCGCCCTCGGAGGCATGGGCGCGATACGTACCGCCATCCCATGTGAGATACGCCTCGCCTAGCCCCGTCCCCGGTGCGATCACCGCGATGGGACCGCCCGCCACTGCTTCGCCCGCATTCAGCGTGTGCAGATCGTCCGGTGTCGTCAGCGGCACGGCGGCAGCAATCGCTTCGAGGTCGTTGAGCAGGCGCACACCGGACAGGTGCAGCGTCGCCGCGAGCGTCTCTTCCTCGATCATCCACGGCAGATTGGTAATCTTTGCCCGCCCCGCGACCACCGGCCCCGCGACGCAGAAACTGGCGTGTGTGACCTGTGCGCCCGTCTCGCGGAGGAAATCGCCGATCACCGCTTCGAGGCTCCCGTACTGCCCGCTCGGAAAGGTTGCGGTGATCGCGGGCGTGTGAATATCCGCGCCCGGTTCGTAGAGAGCCAGTTGCGTTTTGGTGCCGCCGATGTCACCGGCAAGGAGCATGATCCACCCTCCTTCGTCCCAACCCCATCGCTCGCTGCCCGTCGCCTTGCCTATCATACTGCCGCACCGCGACGAGCGCGACGACCAAACGGTTCACTAGCTTCTCCGTGGCTCTATAATGAACGTATGGTTGGCAAAGATACAACGGGGCGGTCATAAAGAGATAGAAGGGAGCGTGCACATGGCGGAAGCATCGGTTCGGCATCTGTTCACCGATCTCATCACGTCAGAGGCGCAACTGCGCGAGTTGCTTGGAGAACCGGGCGAGGTTGTTGTCCGCAAGCAACTCGCTGCCCTCGATCAACACTGTCGCGCCTTCATCGCTCTCTCGCCCTTTATGCTCCTCGGTACCGCAAACGGGCGCGGCGAGTGCGATGTCTCGCCGCGTGGCGATGCGCCGGGGTTCGTCCACCTTCTCGATGACCGCACGCTTGTCATCCCCGACCGCCCCGGCAACCGGCGCATTGATTCGCTCCGCAACATCGTCGTACACAGCGCGGTCGGACTGCTGTTCATGGTTCCGGGCGTCGAGGAGACCTTGCGCGTCAACGGGCAGGCGTGCATCGTGCGCGATGCCGATCTCCTGACCCAGCTGGAAGCACACGGGCAAGTCCCAAAGTTGGCAATCGTTGTCACCGTCGAGGAAGCATTTTTGCAGTGCGCGAAAGCCCTCAAACGCTCGCAGTTATGGACCGCTGCCACATGGCCGGAGCGGAAAGCCCTGCCAACCCTCGCGCAGATGATTCACGATCAGGTGCCGATGCCCGGTACCACAGTAGAAGAACTGGAAACGGCATTCGAGGACGGGTATCGCAAGCGTTTGTATTAGCGCATCTGCACCAGCCTCAGAGCGGGAAAAGCGCACGCCACCGAATGAGACGGAACGGGCACGAAAACGGACGGTGTATTGCTACGCCGCCCGTCCTCCCGACTGTATGTCGCCCTCTTATTCCTGCGCCGCCGCGAGTGCGCCCGCGATGCTGCCGAGCCGCTGCTCGCGCTCTGCGACGAATCGCCGGATGCCCGAAAGCAAAAAGTCCGGCGAGAGATGCGCTTCCTCGTATACCTCGGCGGGGCTACCGCCAGTGCGCCAGCGGTCATCCCAGTCCGCCGCCATCGCGTACTCGTCCGCCAGTCGGTGCGTGATCCAGTCGCGCATCAGGCGGCGTGCGCCGTTCGTGATGTACGTCATGTCGAGTTGGTCGGCGGGCGAGATGATTCGCTCCCGGTACTCTTTCGGCTGCATCTTGAACAACTCCGGGCTGACGACTGCCACGAGTTTGACATTCAGCCCTTCCTCGTCCAGTTTCGGCAGCAACCCCACGGTATACGCCGTGCTCATCGTCCCCTGTACCAGAATCGTGCCGCCCTTTGGCTGCCCCGGTTTGTAGTCGCGCAGCAGGTACGCTCCCTTCGCCGCATCCCAGTGCGGCGCGATACCGAGCGCTTCGCGGTCGGGAATCGTAATCGCGGGGCGCGTCAGTTGCATCGCGATGATGTGTGCCCCCGTCGCAAATGCCGCACCAAGCAACACCGGCACCTCGTTGTACTCCCACGGCACGAGGTTGATAACGCTCCCGTCCGGGAACAACTCCATCACCCCCGGCTCGTAGATGCCGAAGTGCGTGCGCGAGTCCTCCGCCGTCTCCGGGCCGCTATGCCCTGCGATCCATAGCACCTTGCCGACCTTGAAATCGGTGTCCTGCGCCAGTTGGCTGAATAGCCGCATCGGGCCGTACTTCAGATACGAGAACGAGCCGTACGTCGAATGCCCCGCGTAAAATCCGTCGAAGGTGTCGTACGGCGTCGGGGAGAAGTTCACGGTCGCAATGCCCGCCGAAATCCCGCTATTGGTGAATTCCGTAATCTCTTGCGGCAGCAACACCCCGTCCACATTCTTGTTGCGGTCGTAGCGCCCCCAACCGGGAACGTCGCCGTAGTCCTGTGCGAACCCGGCGATATTCGTAGATTCCGCGAGGTCAGCGGACATCACCAAAAAGAGCGGACGCCCGTACCACTGCCGGCCCATCGCATTTACCCACGCGCCCCACTTTGCAAACCCGGCACGGTTCGCGGCACTCGTTCCCGGCTTGACGTACATCTCCTCCGGGTAATTGCGGAAGTCCCAGAACCGCTTGTCTTCATACGGGTTCTTGCGCGTGTCGAGTTTAAACGCCGCGATTTCCTCCGGCACCGATTCCCCTAGCGATACCAGCCGGTCTGCGAGGTAATCCACCAGCGCATCGTCTGCCGTGATCGTGTCCGCGATCACCTTCAGGTTCGCCTCGAACTGCGCCCGCTGTGCGGTGGGGTCCTTCGGTGCATCCTCTCCGAAGCCGTGCCACGTCACGCCGTACTTGTCCGCGAACTCCTGTCGCCCCGCCCAGAAGGGTTCGGAGTTCAATTTGTGCGGCGTGCCGTGGCTTTTGTACCCCGTCACCCCGTACCCACGCCCCTTGATCGTCTTGAACCACGTCATGTTCGGCTGTTTGCCGGGGTTCGGCGTCTCCAGTGTCTCCAAAAGCGCGTGCGTTACGGCGGCATACTCGCTACCCTGCTCCGTGCCGTGCACCCGGAACCCGTACGGCGTGAACCACGTCTCCGGCGTCCCGTTCACCACATCGCTGATGCCGAAACTGTCAATCCCGAAATCGTTCCAGTCAATCAGGAAGTGGAGATTGTCCAGCCCCAAACCCCACGCGCTGTTCCGCGTCTCATGGTTCGATCCCGCCGTCAGCCCGCCCTCGCCGTCCACCGCAAAGACTTTCACGCCCTCAGCGCCTGCCCGCTTCAGAGCCATTGCCTCGCCCGCCGCCGCCGGAGTACCGTGACCCGTCGGGCCGGTGTTGAATTTGAGAAAGAGCGTCTTCCCTTCCATCTCCGCATGTCCTGCCAGCCCGCCCCGCCGCCGGAAACCGAGCAGATCGTTCCAGAGCAGTTGCCGTGTTTCTGCCTCCGGCACCGCGTACCGTGCGTCGCCCGTGCGCTCGTATTTCGCTTTCAGGGCGGTATTGTAGGCGGCGAGCATCGCGTATACGAGCGGCACGGTATGCCCCGCCACCAGCACGAACCGGTCTCCGAACCGCTTCTCCGGGTGCCGGATATCCCACCGCATGAACCCGCCCAGTGTGAGCGCAACCAACAGGTGCCGCTTCGAGCGCGATCCGCCGGGATGCCCACTCTGCCGGTAGTTCTCGAACACATCAATGAAGTTGTCTATGCAGTCGCCGATCTTCTCCCAATGTGGGAACTGCGCTTCAAGTTCGGCTTGCCGGACGCTCACATCCGTCCCGATGCTGAGAACCACCGTGGTACCTCCTCTTTCCATGCCGCCCGCCGGTTCTTTGTACCGGGCAGGTATACAGACGGTCGCATCCCGTCGCAGCCGTCAACCATCGCGCCCCCGTCACCCCTCCACCCGCAACGAGCGGGCAGCGGCGCACGGAACACGCGAACGAGACGAAATTGCGACAGCGTGCAAGATAACACATAGTGTACTCGCAAACCCCGGCGCAGGCATACCGCTACCGTGTAGCGGCTGTCACGGCGCAGTCGGCGGCACACTCGCCAGATGCCGTAGCATCTCCTCGACCTGCGTAATTTTCACGCGCGGTCTGCCCTGTGCCTCCCCCTGTGCGATCTCGTGCCTGTCCAGCGCGAACCAGTCCTCCAGCGTAATCACGCGTACTCCGCGTGCGTGCAACAATTCCGCGATCGCGTCTGCATCGGTTGCGGCATGTCGGGGCAATGTGGCAATATCCTCGATGAGCGACCGCACCGTTTCGGCGGAATCCGCTTTGTTTGTCCCGATCAACCCGCTCGGCCCGCGCTTGATCCATCCCGTCACATATTCTCCCGGCACGACATGGTCGTCTTCCACCACCCGCCCCGCATTGTTCGGCACGGTCCCCGTCCGCGCATCGAACGGCACACCGGGGAGCGGTGCGCCCCGGTACCCGACCGACCGCAGCACCATCTCCACCGGCAGCGTCTCCCGTTCCCCTGTCCCGACTGCATTTTGTCGCGCATCGAGCCGGTTCCGCTCGATCACCACGCCCGTGACGCTCTCCTCGCCGCGCACCTCCACGGGCGACACGAGGAAGCGCAGATGCACACGGCGTGGTTTCCCTTCCAACGGTTTCGCGGCGAACCCCCGCAGTACCTCTAAATTCTTCTGCGCCACATTCTGGCCCGCCAGTGCCGCCTCACTCGCCGCATCCAGCACCAGTTCTTCCGCTCGGACGACAATATCTGCATGGCTCAGTTCGCCCAGTTCGCGCAGTTCCTTCGTCGTAAACTTCGCCTGCACCGGGCCGCGCCGCGCCAGCAAATAGACATCCGTCACGGCACTGCGCCCCAGGTCTGCCAGCGCGTGATCCGCAATATCGGTCGTTCGCAGTTCATCGGGAGTCTTGGCAAGAATCCGCGTGACATCTATCGCCACATTCCCCGCCCCGACCACCGCCACGCCGCGTGCGCGGAGGCCGATATGATCCATCGCGCTGTCGGGATGCCCGTTGTACCACGCGACAAACTCCGTTGCGGAGAAATTACCCGTGATGTCTTCGCCGGGGATGCCAAGCCTGCGGTCGTGCGACGCCCCGAACGCATAGATAATTGCCCCGTAATACTCGTGCAGTTCCGCCCGGCTCAAATCCCGCCCGATGGCGACATTGCCGAAAAAGCGCACCCGTGTATCCGCCAGTGTGCGGGCGAAGATGCGCGTCACCGCCTTGATCGTCCCGTGATCGGGCGCGACGCCGTAGCGTACCAACCCGTACGGCGTCGGCAACCGGTCGAACACATCCACCGCTACCGCCTGTTGCGTCTGGTGCAGCAGCGCATCGGCGGCATAAATCCCCGCAGGCCCCGACCCGATAATCGCCACCCGCAAAACCGCACTCTCCGTTGTCATCCTTCTGCGTACCTTCTCCGTATGTGGCGTGTCGCCGCGTTCCGGGCGTTCCGGGCGTGCCAGTCTTATCCCGGTGTCGCTCCCTGCGTGTTCACGTACACTGCGTACACCGACTGGCTCGCCGCCATGAACAGCCGGTTGCGCTTCGGGCCGCCGAAACAGACATTCGCGCACGCCTCCGGCAGGCGAATGCGCCCGATCAATTGGCCCTCCGGCGAGAAGATCAGCACCCCGTTGTACCCGATGCCCTCCTCGCCCGCATTGCTGGCGCACCATAGGTTGCCGTGCACATCCGCCCGCATCCCGTCCGGCCCGCACTTCACGCCGTCTACCATCATATCGGTAAACACCCTGCCGTTCGTCGCTTTGTGCTCCGATGTCACATCGTACACCTTGATGTCGCGGGGACCGGGGCCAGTGTCACACACATACAGTTTCGTGTAATCCGGCGAGAAACACAGCCCGTTCGGGCGCATCAGTTCGTCCGTAATCAGGTCAACCCTGCCGCTCGGATCAACGCGGTAGACCGAGTTCGGCAACTGCTGCCGCTGCCCGCCGCCCGTCTCCGCGCCTGTCGTTGGGCGCAATGCCCCGCCCTCGTCCGGTTGCCCCTCATAGAGCGACCCCCCGTACGGTGGGTCCGTAAACCATATGCTGCCGTCCGGGTGCGGCACGACATCATTGGGCGAGTTTAGCCGCTTTCCATCGTATGAATCCGCAATCACGGTACATGTGCCGTCGTGTTCCCATCGCACCACGCGGCGCGAGAAATGTTCGCACGAGAGCAATCGCCCCGTGAAATCGAAGGAATTGCCGTTGCTGTTGTTCGCAGGGCTGCGGAAGACCGAAACGCGCCCGTCGTCCTGCATCCAGCGATACTGCACATTGTTGGGAATATCGCTCCACACCAGATACCGCCCCTGATTGCTCCAGGCGGGGCCTTCCGCCCACATCGCGCCCGTCCAGAGCCGTTGCAGCGGCGTATTCCCGACGCGCAACGCCGCGAAGGTAGGTTCGATCACCAGCATATCCGGGTCAGGGTAGATCGTTGGCGGTGCATGTTGTCCCCACTGACGCGGCGGGTCGGTTATCGTCGTCGTCGGCATCCGCGAAACACGCGCTTCGTCTGTCACGAGCATTTCCTCCCTTTGCGCGGTCTCCGCGCATCACGCGACCAGTTCGCGCCCCGCGCCGTACGATGCGTAGGCGCGTTCATCCACGATCTCCTTGAGATGCTGCACCGCCCGCCAGCACTCCGCGTACGATGTATAGAGCGCAATCGGTGCCAGCCGGACAACATTCGGCGGGCGAAAATCGGGGACGACGCCCCGCGCCTTCAAGGCTTTGCCGATGCGCGACGCCTCCGCATGTTCCACCGCCACATGCCCCCCGCGCCGTGCGTGGTCGCGTGGCGTCCCGATGGTGTACTGATACGGCGCGTCGAGCAAACCCATCGCCTCGATCAGCGCAATAAGATAATCCGTGCGCTCCAGCGACGCCGCCCGGATCGCGTCAATCCCTGCCTCCGCAAACATTGTCAACGAGCCGTGTAGAGGAGCAGTACTGAGCAGCGGCGGTGTGCTGATCTGCCATTTGCCCGCCCCCGCTGCCCCCGCGAAGGTGTGCGACATATCGAACTGCGTCGCTTTGTTGCTGCCCCACCAGCCCGCAAGCCCCGGTTCGCGGTCGAAATGCCGCCGGTTCACATACAATCCGGCGGTGCTGCCGGGGCCGCTGTTCAAATACTTGTACGTACACCAGAAACCGAAATCTACGCCCCACGCATCGAAATGGTGCGGCACCAATCCCACCGAGTGGCAGCCATCTATCCCGATCACCGCGCCGCACGCGTGCGCTGCCGCTGTCAGCCGTGCCAAATCCAGCAACTGCCCGCTCCGATAGTAGACGGCGGGCAGGAGCAGCACCGCCACGTCGTTTGTCAGCGCGGCGATAATGTCGTCTTCCGCGATTGTCCGCCCGTCGCGGCTCGGAACACTCACAAGGTCGTGGGTGGGGTCGCCCCCATGCAGCCGTATCTGGCTTTCCAGCGCGTACATGTCGGACGGAAAATCGAGCGAGGTCGCGACAATTTTCCGGCGATTCCCCGTCGGGCGATAAAACGTCGCCACGAGCGCGTGGAGGTTTACCGTCGTGCTCGCCGTCACAACCACTTCGTCCGCCGCCGCCCCGACGAGCGGGGCCATCAGCGCACCGAGGTCCTCCGCAAGGCTATACCACGGCGGTTCCGCTTGCATCCACGCATTGATGCCTTGCCGCTTCCACTCGTCCAACACGCGCAACAACGACGCCTCCGCATCGCGGGAGAGCAGACCGAGCGAGTTGCCGTCCAGATAAATCGTGTCCGCCGGGATGTAAAACCGCTCCCGGAACGGGGCGAGCGGGTCGTCCGCATCGCGGCGGTGCGCCCCCGCAAGCGTGGTGTCCATGGTAATGCTCACGGATTCCCCCTATCGTTGCCGCCCTTGTCGCCTTTGCCGCGTACGTCGTGCGCCGGAGAACCGCCCCGCACATATCGCATCGCATCCGCCACTGTTCTCCCGTACGAGGGAAGATACCATAGCACGCGCATCCGTCGGTAGTCGTGCGGGGGCGAAAACCCGTGTGGCGGCGCAAAACCTGCGGGGCAACCTTCAGGGCGCGAGGCGCATTTGGCGGCTCTGCGTGAGGCGAATATGCGCTTCCAGAAGGTGTGCGGCGTGTTCGCCGTCACCCGCCCGCAACGCGCCGACAATCGCGTCGTGCTGGTCGGTCACGGGCTGATACGTCCCGTTGCGGAAGAACAGAAAGGGCAGTCGCGCCCGCAGCCGCGTCATCTGCTCGATCAACTCGACGAGGTATCGGTTACCGGTGATAACGGCAATCTCGCGGTGGAAACGGTGATCCACGGTGCTTGCCTGCTCGACATCGTCCTCGGTTTCGATGGCGGCGGGCGCGGCGGCGAGCATCGTATCGAGGCGATGCCAATCTGCAGCGGTACCACGATGTACGGCAAGCCGAACGATGTTCGGTTCCCATAACAGGCGTGCCTCCATCTGCTGGTGTACATCGTCGAAACTGATCGGTGTCACGATCATGCCGCGCCGGGGATAGATCGTCACGAGACCTTCGCTGGCGAGGCGGTGCAATGCTTCGCGGATCGGGGTGCGACCGAGGCAGAGTTGCTGGCTAAGGAGCGATTCATCGAGGACGGCACCGGGCGCGATCCGCAGTTGGATGATCGCATGGGAGAGCGCAGCATATGCTTGATCTCGCTTCAATGTTGTCGTGTGCGGATCATCTGTGGTGAGCAATCCGCGCAGGTCGGTCATCGTCACTCGTTCGTTTCCTTCCGCATGCCGGGGATAGTGCGCCGTTTTTCTTGACACACATCGTCGTTGGCGTCTAGCATATCAGAGATATATCAGTGAGATGCGTAGTAGCACGATGCGGGAGGCAGAAGATGCGTACACCCATTGCCCCACCGGGACCGGAAGGCGGCGCACAACGTCTGTCGCGGCGGCGGTTTCTTGCCCTCGCATCTGCGGCGGCGGGCGCGACGATTCTCGCGGCGTGCGGCGGCGAGACTGCGCCAACTGCGACGGTTCTCGCGCAGGCGACGGCGACCCGCCCCGCGACGCAAGCCCCGCTTGCTGCCGGGAATGCGGCGGGGACAACCCCGACTACCGCTGCGCCCGTTGCTGCCGGCTCCGCTCCGGCGGGTGCGACGGCAGCAACAGGCGCGGCGTCTACTCCGGTGGGAACGGCGGCAAGCGCGGCTGCCTCCCCAACGATTCAGGCGATGGCGGGGAAGGCGGGGGGCGTAAAGAATTACAAGGTCGCGCTGTTGGGCGATCTCACGCAACTCGACCCCGCGCTGATCAACAGCCAAGTAGATTTTCAGGTTGCGGAAGCGATCTACAACTATATCGGGCGGTACACGTATAACCCGCCGCTCGGCAATGCGATCACGCCGGAACTGGCAGACTGGGAAGTGCTGGACGGCGCGAAGACGTATATTTTTCACATCAAGAAGGGCGTGAAGTTCCACGGCGGGTATGGCGACCTGACCGCCGACGACATCAAGTACAACTGGGAACGTATCAAGGACCCCAAGACTGCCTCGCCTTATCGCACCGATTTTACGGGGGGCGAGATCACGATTGTGGACCCGCTGACGCTCAAGGTGACATTCGACCGCTCGTACCCGTCGTTCATCTCGGCGTCGCTGGCATTCCGACCCGGATTCGTCATATCCCCGAAGGCATTTATGGAATTGGGCGACCGCTGGAAGACGCACCCCATCGGGACGGGGCCATTCTTGTGGGACAATTATCAGGCGGGATCGAGCCTCGTGCTGAAGCGTAACCCGGAGTACTGGGGGGCGAAGCCGAAGGTTGACCAGATCACGTACAAATTCAAGGTGGACGACCGCGCTGCGGTGCTTGCCGTGGCGAAGGGCGAGTTGGATGCGTACTACCTCGCCGACCCCGATGTCGCGGCGAGTGTGGCGAAAAACCCCGACCCGAATGTGCGTTTTCTCAAGTCGCAGTTCGGGCAATCGCCGATGACGATCTGGTACAACATGAAGAAGAAGCCGCTGGACGATGTGCGCGTGCGGCAGGCACTACGCTATGCGATTGACGGCAATGCGATTGCGAAGAATCTGTTCGGGGGGCTTGCGGACCCGATCAACAGTTTTCTGCCGCCGTTTATGTTCGGGTTTTCGGACGATGTGACGCGCTTCGACTACAACCCGGATAAGGCGCGGCAACTGCTGAAGGAGGCGAATGTCTCTCCGGATTGGCAGCCGAATATGCTCGGCGTCTCCACACTGGTCATCAACCGGCGCATTCTGGAGGCGGTGACTTCGTACTGGACAGACATCGGTGTAAAGGTGAAGACCGAGCTGCTCGATCAGGGGATCATCAACCAACGCACGAACGCGGGCGACTACGACATGTACGGTACGTATATTTCGCGCATCGAGCCGGACCAACTGGCAACGCCGTATTGGAGTTCTGGCTCATCGTCAAACCGCTCGTACTATAGCGGGGCGGACGATCTGATCGTGCGGGCGAAGTCGGAACCCGACCTCGCGCAACGCGCCAAACTGTACCGCGATTTGCAAGACAAGATTTCGCAGGATTCCCCTGCCGCGTTTGTGGTCGCGGTGTCGGAAAGCCTTGTCGTGAACAAGCGGGTGACGGGGATTACGGGCGCGAGCTGGCAGGAACGGCACGACTGGTTCAATGTGGATGTTCCGGCGGAATAGGGCGGGGACACGCGAGAGAAGGACGATATGAACCGGATACTGGGGCGGTTGGGGCAGGCAGTGCTGACGGTCTTCGGTGCGCTGACGGTAGTCTTTCTGGTGTTGCGGCTGACCCCCGGCGACCCGGTACAGATTATGCTCGGTGACTACGCGACACCCGAACTGACCGCCGCCCTGCGGAAACAGTATGGGCTCGATCAGCCGATCCCCGTGCAGTATTTCGTCTTCCTGAAGAACACACTCACTGGCAATTTCGGGCTGTCGCTCTCGCAGAAGACGAGCGTCGTAACGGTGATTCAGGGGGCGTTGCCGTTTACAGTCGCGCTGGCGGTGGCGGCGATGGCGGTAACGTGCGCGGTCGGTATTCCGCTCGGCATTATTGCCGCGGTGA
>JBBRMX010000003.1:0-40006 GCA_038230615.1 Thermomicrobiales bacterium
CACAGACCCATAGCCGCTGTGCGGCATCGGACTCGGCGGCGCGGAGTTTCACGAGCGCACCGGCGGGGCTGTCGCCTGCTTCGAGCAGATCAAGCCCAACGGTTCCCCAGTACGGATTGCCCGCTGCTTGCGTCGAAATCGCACCGACGCCTGCCCGGACATGCGGGCAGCGTGCGCCTACCGCGAGGCGACACGTTGAGACAGCGACGCCGAATTGCCCCGCCCCGTCGTCACGCGCCACGATGCTCCACGTCATTGCCGCTATGCCACTGGCACAGTGGCAAAGGAGCCACGCCGCATCAGTTGCTTGCGCTGCTGCCCGACACCGACGAGCACCACTTCCGCGCCGATGAGTTCCTCGATGCGAGCGATGTAGGCGCGGGCATTCGCGGGCAGATCGTCCTCGGCACGCACGCCGCTCGTGTCGCTCTCCCAACCGGGCATCTCTTCCCAGATTGGCTCGATACGGGCAAATGTCTCCGCGAGCGTCGGCAGGGCGGTGACGATCTCGCCATTCAGCCGGTAGCCAGTGCAGATTTTGAGTGTTGGAAACGCGCTCAGCACCCCAATGCCGTTGAGGGCGATCTTGGCGATGCCATTGAGCCGCACAACGTATCGTGCCGCGACCGCATCGAACCAACCGGTGCGGCGGGGGCGTCCCGTCGTCGTGCCGTATTCACGCCCCAATTCGCGGATGCGGTCGCCCGTTTCGTCGAACAGTTCCGTCGGGAAAGGGCCGGACCCGACGCGGGAGCAATACGCCTTGAAGACACCGAGCACTGTCGTCACTTGCTGTGGCGCGACACCGACGCCGAGGCACGCCCCTGCCGCCGTCGGCGAGGACGATGTGACGAACGGGTACGTGCCGAAGTCGGGATCAAGCAATGCCGCCTGCGCCCCCTCGATGAGGATATGCTGCCCCGCATCGAGGGCGTCCTGCAACAATATCTCGGTCTGGGTGACATAGGGGCGCATCCGTTCGCCGTAGCCAAGCATCTCCGCCACCAGCGGCTCCAACTCGAACGGCTCCGCGCCGAAGATATTCACGAACTGGTCGTTGCGGTACGGTAGCATATACGCAAGGCGGCTCCGCAGGGCTTCCTCATCGAGCAAATCCGCGACGCGAATACCGCTCCGTGCCATCTTATCCATGTACGCGGGGCCGATGCCGCGCCGCGTCGTCCCGATGGCTGCCTCGCCGCGCCGTTCTTCCTCCAGTGCATCGAGACGCGGGTGATACGGCATCACTACATGCGCCTTGTCGGAGATCCACAGGCGCGAGAGATCAATGCCGTTGGCGGTAAGACCGTCCATCTCGTTCAGTAGGGTTTGCGGCCCGATTACCATGCCGTTGCCGAGGACGCAAGTGATGCCGGGGGTGAAGATACCGGAAGGGATAAGATGCACCGCGAATGTGCCGCCGTCATTGATGACCGTATGCCCCGCATTGGAGCCGCCCGTTGCGCGGGCGACGATCTGCACATCTTTCGCCAGCGTATCGGTAATCTGCCCCTTGCCCTCATCGCCCCACTGCCCACCAAGCACAATCGTCACCGGCATACGAATATCCCTCATGTGTTGCATATGAATGTCGCGGGGATTTCTCCCGAACGAGTGTAGCCGAAACCCGCGTGTGCGGCAAATCTGCGGTATGCTCCGGGAGTACGGAAGGGGATTCTCGATGCTACTCGCCGTGAATATCAACAATACGCATGTCAAACTGGGGCTCTACGCCGATGACGCGGGCGACGATGCTCGCCCGCTGCAACTCTGGCGGGTCGCTACCGACCGCGCCCGCACCGCCGATGAATGGTGGGTGCAACTAGCAACGCTGCTCACGACGGGCGGCTACGCGCCAGACCGCATCACGGCAGCAGTGATCGCTTCGGTCGTGCCACCGGTGACGGGACAATGGCGGGTGGTATGCGAACGACACCTCCGTATCGCGCCGCAAGTCGCAGACACCGCGAACAGTTCTGTTCGTATCGGCACTGACCGCCCTTCCGAGAATGGCGCGGACCGCGTGATGAATGTGCTTGGCGGCTATGCGCGCTATGGCGGCCCGCTTATCATCGTGGACCTCGGCACCGCGACGACCTTCGATTGCGTCAACGCAGCGGGCGACTTGATCGGCGGGGCAATCTCGCCGGGGTTGATGCTCTCGTTTGAGGCACTGGCGAGCCGCGCCGCACTGCTATTCACAGTCGAGCTTGCACACCCGCCGCATGCCATCGGCACAAACACGGTAGATCAACTGAACAGCGGTGTCGTGCTCGGCTACACGTCACTCGTGGAGGGATTGTGCGCCCGTCTCGCCCGCGAGATGGACGCTGCCGAGGGCGTACCGCGAATCATCGGCACGGGTGGCTTAGCACCGCTCATCGCGGGCGGCACTGACCTGTTCGCCGCCGTGGACGACGATTTGACGCTCTACGGCATGTATTTGCTGCACCGTCGGGGGTAGGCAATCGCCCCGCCACTCGGTACACTTGTGTTACGTGGCACACTGAAGGAGCCTGACCGATGGCAACGACGCGCCCCGCACAACCAACACAAGCCTTTCCTCTCCAAGCCGCCTCGCGGCTGGCGGGCGCGGCGTTGCTTGTCGGGCTGGTGGGGGTGTTGCTCGTCCATTATTTCGGGGCTGATGACGCGAGTTACAGCCCGCCCACAACCCCCGGCGACCGCGCCCCTGTTCGTGTCGGTGAACGTGCGCCGGATTTCACCCTGACCGACGCGCAAGGCAACCCCGTGACGCTCTCGAAGTATCGCGGGCAACCGGTTGTGCTCATCTTCTACCGGACATTTGGCTGAGCGCACTGTATGGCGCAGCTCGGTGGGCTGCAAGACGAATTGGGGGCGATCCGCAACATGGGCGGCGATGTCGTCGCCATTAGCGCGGACGATCAGCAGAGCTTGCGCCCCGGCGTAACAGGTGCGGCGGCGCACGGCATCGCCTTTGTTACCCTCTCCGATCCCAACCGCACCGCGATCCATGCGTATGGTCTGCTCAACCCGCAGGATGTGCTCGTACCCGTTGAGGGTGGTCTCGCCTACCCGACAACGCTCATTCTCGACCGAGACGGGGTCGTGCGCTGGCGGTATATCGGGCGCGATGTCGGCGACCGCCCCGAAACCGCAACCGTGCTGCGGGAACTGAAGCGATTGACGGGGTAAATCTGCCCGCGCCGCCTTCCCGAAGCGAGAAAGCGGCGGGAGCGGAAGATGCTAATCCCCCAAAAATTCGAGATCGTGCGTCCCAATGCCGCGTGCGATGGCTTCCGCGAGCAGCAGTGCGTGCGCGGCATCGTTCAGATCGAGCATTTCGACGGGCGAATGCGAGTAACGGCGGGCAAGATTGAGGGTTGCGATTGGAATGCCGCCGCGCACACGATGCATCGTTGCGGCATCGGTGTTCGCGCCGGGAAGCACGATAGGTTGCAGCGGGATTCCCTCGCGCTCTGCAGTATCAGTGACGAGGCGTACCATTTGCGGCGGCATGAGATGCCCACTCCCGCCCCCGCCCGATAGGAGCCGCAACACTGGCCCCGCCCCGATGCGGGCATTGAGATCGAGCAGCAAACTGAGGTCGGGCGTATCGCCGGAGGGCATCGTGTCAATCACGATGGCATAATCGGGGTTCATACGGTACGCCAGCACTTCCGCACCGCGCAACCCGACTTCCTCCTGCACCGCCACCGCGCATGTCAGTGTGCCGCCGAGCGCAACGCCCTGTAGCCGTTCCAGCAGATGCACGAGGATGGCGCACGAGATGCGGTTGTCTACCGCTTTGCCGTACACGCGGTCGCCGTTTGTCAGTTCGTCGAGCGGGGCATCGTAGGTGATCTGTGTGCCGGTACGAATGCCGAGGGCGGTCACCTCGTCGCGGCTGTCGTAGCCGGCATCAATATATAAGTCGCGGATGCGCGGCACACGCAATTGCTCATCGGCGGACTGTAAATGCCCCGATTTGATACCGACAATCCCCGGCACACCGCCGACGCGCACCTTGCGCCCGACAAGCAGCGTCTCCACTACGCCACCGTTCTTGGCGAAGCGGATTTTTCCGTCCGCATCCACTACCGTAACCAAGCCACCGATCTCATCGGAGTGCGCCGCGATGAGCAGATGTGGGCCGCCCGCCGCGCCGTGCTTGGTCGCAAGCACATTGCCCATCCGATCCACCGTCACCTCGTCCACGAGCGGCGCGAGACGGTCGCGGAGCCAGCGTACTACCGCCGTTTCCTGCCCCGCGACGCCATCGAGCGCGGTCAGTGCGCGCAAAGTTTCCTTGATCTGTCCCTTCAGTGCCGCGTCTGCCTGCTTCATGCATCCCCCCGTTTAATGTCCGGCAATCGTTCGCAGCAAGCATACCGCAACACCGCACGCTTTCGGGAGGCATCGCCTCTACGACGGGACGATTTCACTGATCTGCTTGCCGAAGACCGCTTGTTGGAGCCACATCGCGACAGGCTGGAGCCGGATCACTCCCCATACTACGAAGATCGCTGCCAACTGCACAAACCCCGTTACGAACGACGACGCGGTCGCCTCAGAACCGACGAATGCAGGCGCGATCTTGGTGAGCAATGCGACGATAAATAGATGCGTCATGTACGAACCGAGCGCGTGCTGACCGAGCGGCAGCACGAACCAGCCAAACAATTTCACCAGCGGGTTCCACAGCACCGTGACGAGCGAGTATGCGAAGACCATGAAAAGGGCGAAGACCACGAGCCGACCGCCGCGCACACCGTCCTTCTCGAACAGCCAACGATTGACGGTCGCCATGTCGTGCCACGGGGTGATACGAGTGAGCAGTGCGAGATCGGTCGCGTAGAGCCAGACCGCAACACCAAGCACCGCCCCCGACGCCGCGAGAATGCGCCAGATTGGCACCTCGACAAGCCGCTTCTGGATCGCCTTCCGGTGAAAGCCGATCACCAATCCATTGATGAAGAAAATCTGCCATGCCGGAAAATGAAAGACGTTGTTATCCTGAATTTCCCACGGGAACGATGCCTGCGCGGGTGCGAACTGCCACAATGCCCACAACCCCCACGACGCCGCAAGCACGACTTTTGTCTCGCCGTGCTCCATCAACAGGAGCGCGGGACCGGCGGCAAGCACGAGCAATACATAGAGGAGCAGTACGTCGGTGAGGTAATACGCCCGGTGCAACGTAATCAATCCCACAATGAAATTCGTCTTCCCGCCTGCAGCGTCGAGATCGGGTGCCCACGGCAGATTGAGTAGATACGAAACGAGCGCGAATGCCAGCGAGAGGGCCGTTGTGAAGATGTAGAGTGTAAAAACGCGCTTCAAGGCTTTCGTCAGGGCGGCATCCACTCCTGCACGGTTTATCAGCGAGAACTCGACGATGCCGAAGACGAGACCGGAAATAAAGACGAAGACCTCTGCCGCCGACACGAAAAAACGGTTGCCGCCCGTGAAATAGTACATCCACGATTGCGCCCCGCCGACATGATCCGTCACCATCGCCATCACCGCGAGACCACGCAGGAAGTCGAACCGCAGATCGCGCTTGCCGCCCTCATACCGCCACGCGCCGACAAGCCCTTGCCACGACGGTAGAGGCGCGGCAGGGGCGTTGGAATCGTCTGCGAGGTTCCCACCTGCAAAATCTCCGTCGGTCATGTCGCCATCAGGTACACGGATCGTTGTCGTCATGGCGATATTCCCCCTCATCTCCCCGCATGTGCCGCGCACACGCACCGCCCGTTTCCGTCCCGCTGTACGCACGAACGGTGCCGCCCTCGTCATGCGCGATCACCAATTGACAATACACCGAATATCCTCCATACTGCCAGACACCGATACAAGCCGCCGGACCTACGCGAGTGTTCCGGCAACCATTTCCTACTATTCCGGGTATGCGGCGCGAACGGCACGCAGTATGTGCATATTGTCCGCGCTCCCGGCGACGTTTCCCCGCACGAACGGGAGTAGTCGCCGTACCCACCGGCCACGGTGCCGGTGTCCGTTGCCCGGAGCGGCACAGTTCGCTCCGGGTCTGCATCTGTCGGAGGTATCCGCGATGAAACAGTACTCCCCCTCACGGATTCGCAATGTGGTCCTTCTCGCCCACGGTGGCGCAGGGAAGACATCGCTTGCCGAGGCAATGCTGTTTACCGCGAAGACGATCAACCGCCTCGGTAGGGTAGAAGACGGCACCACGCTCTCCGACTGGGACGCCGACGAAATCAAGCGGCACATCTCCGTGAGCACGAGCGTCTTGCCGCTGGAATGGCGCGACCACAAAATCAACCTGCTCGACGCTCCCGGCTACGATGATTTCGTCGGAGAGACTCGCTCGGCGGCGCGTGCGGCGGATGCCGCGCTCATTGTGCTCTGTGCTGCCTCCGGCGTGGAGGTTGGCACCGAACGAGCGTGGGCATTGGCGGACGAGGCGAAATTGCCCCGTATCGTCTTCGTGAACAAACTCGAACGCGAAAACGCCAACTTCGAGCGCACCTATGCCGATAGTCGCGCCGCCTTCGGGAGCAGCGTTGTCGCGCTGCATCTCCCCATCGGCACCGAGGCAACATTCGCGGGGTATGTAGATGTGCTTTCACGCACCGCCTTCGCGCCAGACGGTACGCCATCCGCCGCGATCCCCGCTGCTATGACGGATGCCGTCGAGACCGCGCGGCAGGCACTCGTCGAAAAAATTGCCGAGACCGACGACGCGCTCCTCGAACGCTTCCTCCTCGATGAGCCGATCAGCGAGGACGGATTGCGAGCGGCATTGCGTGTCGCAGTGGCGGGCGGGCAGATCGTCCCGCTGCTCGTCGGTGCCGCGACGAAAGCGGCATGCATTTCGGCACTGCTCGATACACTCGTGACGCTGCTCCCCGGCGCGGAGACCGCCCGTATCACGGGGCTGGCAAGCGACGCTGCCCTGCATCTCACCGTCTCCCCGACCGAACCCGTTACTGCCCTCGTCTTTAAGACCGTCGCCGACCCATACGTTGGCAAACTGACCTACTTTCGCGTCTACACTGGCACGATGCGGACGAACAGCAACCTGCTCGATCCCAACCGCAGCAAAGGCGAACACATCGGGCAACTCTATCTCGTGCGCGGCAAGGAGCAGATCGCGGTCGGGGAAGTCGGCCCCGGCGACATCGGCGCGGTGGCGAAACTGGCGGAAGCCGCCACCGGCGATACGCTCTGCGTCCCGGAACACCCCGTGACACTCGACGGCGTTCACTTCCCGCACCCGTCGTACACGGTGGCGGTGCGCCCCCGCAGCAAGGGCGACCTCGACAAACTCGGCACCAGCCTGCATCGCCTTCTGGAAGAAGACCCTTCCCTGCAAATCGCCCGCGACCCCGTCACCGGGGACATGCTTGTGAGCGGTATGGGCGATTCGCATGTGCAGATCGCCACCGAACGGATGGCACGGAAGTTCGGCGTCAATGTCGAACTCGATCTTCCCACCGTGCCGTACCGCGAGACAATTCAAGGCACTGCCACCGTCACGAGCCGCCACAAAAAACAAACGGGCGGTCACGGGCAATTTGCGGAGGTCGTGCTGACCATCGAGCCGGACACCGAACACGACTTCGAGTTCCGTGATGTCGTCGTCGGGGGAAGCGTACCGCGCAACTTCATCCCCGCCGTCGAGAAGGGCATCCGCGAGACACTGCACGAAGGCTCGCTCGCGGGCTTTCCGGTTGCAAATGTGCGTGTGACACTCTCGGACGGCAAGTATCATCCCGTGGATTCCTCCGAGATGGCGTTCAAAATCGCTGGATCACAGGGGTTCAAGGAGGCGGCACAGAAAGCCCATCCCGTGCTGATGGAGCCGGTTTATCATCTCGAAATCATCGTACCGGATGCCTTCGCGGGCGATATCATGAGCGACCTGAACGGCAAACGCGCCCGCGTTCGTGGCATGACGCCAAACCGGGGCTTCACCACCATCGAAGCGGACGCGCCACTCGCGGAGGTGCAGCGGTACGCCACCGATCTGCGCTCGATCACGCAGGGGCGCGGCTCCTTTGCGATGCGCTTCGACCACTACGAGCAGGTTCCCGCGCATTTGCAGGATGCCGTCATCAAACACGCCCTCTTGCGCCGCGATGGTCTCGGTCACGCCCACGCCGGACGGTAAGCAGCGAAGACTGAGAAGACTTAAACAGAGCAACGCATCGTGTTCCCCTTCCGCTATTGTGTGGGAGGGGCTTTTTTTGCCGCACAGCCGCTATACTGCGGCACACGGAGCGTTGCAATGAGATGGGGAGAGACGAGATGACACCGGAACAAGAATGCGCACTAATCGCCGCCGCCACCGACGCGCGCACCCGCGCCTACGTGCCGTACTCGCATTACGCAGTGGGGGCGGCAATTCTGACGGCAGATGGGCAAGTGCATCAGGGATGTAATATCGAAAATGCCTCGTATGGTCTCACCTCGTGCGCTGAGCGCAACGCGATTTTCGGGTTAGTCGGCACGTCGGACGATCCCGCCGCCCGCCGCATCCGTGCCGTTGTCGTCGTCACGGCGGGGCAGGACCCTGCGACACCGTGTGGGGCATGCCGGCAAGTCATCCGCGAGTTCGGCAAGGACGCTGCAATCATTATCGCCAACACCGCAGGCGAGGTTTTCCTGCGGACGTCGCTGCCGGAGTTGCTGCCGCATTCGTTTGGACCGGAACAACTCGAATCCTCTAACGATAACTGACCATGACCACGACACGCCGCGACGCACGACGGGATGATTCGCGCCCTATCCGGTGTTACGGCACAGCAAGGCACGCGGGCAGTCCGCGCCGCCGACCGACGGGAAGGACATGCGACCAATGGCAGAGACATTCGCAGGCTTTACGGACAAACAACGGGCATTCCTCAACACGCCGCTCTATGGCACCATCGGCACGTACCGCAGCGACGGCACGGTGTCGCTTTTTACCGTCTGGTATGATCTCGACGGCGACACTATTTGGTTCATCACACAGCCCGGTGTGGCGAAAATTCGCCGCCTCACGCACGATCCGCGCATCGCATTTCATATCGTCGGGCAGAGCGGCTTCCCGTATCTCGCCGTGAACGGGACCGCAACCGTGACGATGGCGACGGATATGCAGCCCCGCATCCACATGGCGACGCGCTATCTCGGCGAAGAAGGTGCGAAGGGATGGCTGGCACAAAACCCCGGCAACATCCCCGCTATCATCCGCATTACGACCGAGCGCGTCGGCGGGTTGGGGTAATACCCCCCCCGACAGCACCTACTCACGCATACCAATTGAACGTATCCCGCCACACGCGGGATACGTTCGGTCATTTTGCTGTTCCTTCATACTGCTGCTGTGGGATCGCCACCAACCCCGCAATGTCGTGGCACACAGTTTGCATTCCGAAAGGATAGCGATGACTGCTTTGTACACGGAGGAACGACGCATGCTACAACCAACTGTCCCCCCCATGACCCTTCTGCTCACTGACGCTCTACAAACCGAAATGCAGATCGGGCGCGTTTTGCAGGGGCAAATCGCCCAGACGAATGTTCCCGAACTGCGGCAGCAAATGGAGCGACACCTCCAAGAAACCCTCGCGCAGCAAGACCGCCTCGCGCAGCGGTTGCAAGAGCTCGGCACTGCGCCGCAATCGCAGCCCGCGATGCCTTCGCCCTTTATGGCGTTGTTGCAGGCGGCGGAGCAGGCAACCGCTGTCCCAATCGCCCCACAGGATGAAGACTTCGCGCTGATGCGAAACTCGTGGACAGCGTTTGCGACCGAAAATTATGAGGTCGCAATGTATCGCACGCTCGAAGCCCTTGCCAACGAACTTGGCGACGAAATGACTGCGACCCTTGCCCGCCAGAACCGCAAAGAAGAAGAGATGATGGCGCGATTCCTCGAAGGACACGTCATTGATGTGGTAAATCTCGTGGAGGCACCGTCGCTGGCATCGGCAGCACACGGGCTGACGCACGAAGCAGCGATGGCAGGTGCGGCGCAGGTGCCGGGTGCCGTCCATGATACGCAAGTCACGAATGCTCCCGGTGTCGCATCCGACGTAACCCATATCGGACCCGCCACGGGCAACGAATGGAACCTCAATGCGGGCCAGATACGGGCGCAGTGGGAACAATCCCGTGACCCAAGCACCGCATATCAGTGGAGCGAGGCGGAGCCGTACCAGCGATTTGGCTACGAATCTGCTGCCAGCGGGCGATACGTCGGCAAGCGGTGGGAAGATATTGAGCCGGACCTCCGTAGCGCGTACGAGGCGCAATTCGCACGCGGCGACGTAACCCCGACCTATGAAACCCCCACCGTTGTAGGCGGTAATGAAGACCATCCTGATGTCTACAAGGGCGATGTCTACAAGGGCGATGTCTATGGCGATGAAGCCGTCGCTGCACCATCGGGACCTGCGGGCGCGATGCGAACGCCTGCACCACAGAGTACCCCAGTCCCGTCTCCGGGGGTGCAGTACACCGGACACAGCACCGCTGCAACACCGTCTAACACCTTGACGCCTGCACCCCAGGGTGGCTGGGAGGCATTCCGTAGCGAGGCACGGCGCGGCTTCGAGAGTTACCGCCCCGCGACTGACCGTGCGACGATGCCCGATGTGCCGCAGGATTCGCAATCCCGCACGATAGGGCGATAACTGGCGAGAGAGATCGGAACAAGGAGCGGCGCGGGCATCGCGCCGCTCTTTCCTGTATGCTTCGCTGATGCCGTATCGTGGGTAATGGAAAGGAACCAATATGCCCGGTGTGCCGACTGCAAAACTGGAAAAAGAGCAATTCGTCAGCCTCACAACCTTTCGTAAGGACGGACGCTCAGTACCAACCGCCGTCTGGTTCGGTATGGATGGCGACCGGCTCTATGTCTACACGCTTGGATCGTCCGGTAAGGTGAAGCGCATCCGGCGCAATGGGCATGTGACCGTCGCTCCGTGCGACCGCAGTGGCAAAGTGACCGGGGCGGCATTCGACGCCACCGCCCGCGTGCTCTCTGCCGACGAAGGCAAAGCGGCGGAGAAACTGATTACAAAGAAGTATGGCTTGCAGAAGCGGCTCTTCAGCGCGGTACAGACCTTGATTCGCCTCGTCCAGCGCCGCAAGCCGGACGGTGTCTACTTGGAGATCAGCCCTGCTTGATCGCGGTCAGGTGCAGCCCCGTCGCCCACGGATTGCGCTTCAGCAGGGTGTCTTCCCAGTACGACAGCCGCCACGTCGGAAAGAAAACGACACGCTGCACCGCCTTCGTGATCGCCGCATCGCGCCCGGTCGGGGTGTGTCGCAACCGCTCCCGTCCCCAGTAATCCACGATGTCATGCACCTGCCCGACAAGATGGAACGAGTACGAAAGGTCGGTCGGGGTCATACTATGCTGCCGGAAAATGCGCGTGATGCTGCGCGTCGTGAGCCGCTGGATGTGCCCGACGTGATCGTGTTTCCATTGGTGAATCGGGATACGACTGCTGCCCGAAAGGGCGCGAAAGAGCGTCATCGGCTGTGCTTCCAGCGGTACGAAACCGTGGAAGACCCCGCCCGGTTTGAGCATCCGGGCAATTTCCCCCACGCACTGCCCGATATCTGGCACATGCTCTAAGAGATCGAACAGCAGCACAATATCGTAGCCGTGTATCGGGGCGGGCATGTGTGCGGCATCGCCGACAAGATACGCACCGCTATCGCCCGCCCGCACTGCTTCGCGGATCGCGGAGATGCTCAGGTCGCTGCCGACAAGCGAGAGGTCGGGGCGGTAGTGGTGCAGGGCGCGGTTGTGCCGCCCCGCCCCACAGCCAAGCAGCATACACGCCCCCGAATGCTCCGCAATCGCGTCGAGGGCGCGTTGCAAACGCAGACCGCCCATTGTGCGCTCGGTTGCGGTGATGCTTCCCCGCCCCTGAATCGTTGTCTCATCCTCATAATCGAAATCCACTACCGCCTCTGTCATGCTTTCCCCTTGCGGGAGTAACGAGGGAATGCAAGCATTTCGCTCGTTCCTTCCTCCGGATTACGCCCGCGCTTCGCGGAGGCGGTCGAGCAATTCGACGAGATCAGCGGTGATGATCGTCGGTTCGATGCCGGTGGTGACAACTTCCTCACGTTGCGAGACGCCGGTGAGGACCAGCGCGGTGTATGCGCCGGTGCGGTTCGCGCCAAGAATATCGGTATCGAGGCGGTCGCCGATCATCAGCACCTCGGCGGGTGCCATCGCGAGTTGTTCGCACGCCTGCTCGAACATGTACTTCTCCGGCTTGCCGATCACGGTCGGATGGACATCGGTCGAAGCGACGAGGGCGGCGAGCATCGCGCCGCATCCCGGTACCAGTCCTTCTTCGGTCGGCAAGGTTGTGTCCGGGTTCGTGCCGATAAATGCCGCCCCCGCACGGATGGCGAGACACGCTCGCTTGATGTCCGCGTAACTGAAATTGAGGTCTGTCCCGACGACCTGCACATCCGGGCGGCGATCTTCCCGCGTCAGCCCGCCTTCATCGTACAGCACCTCGTACAGTGCAGGCATTCCGACCGCGCCGACGGTGACATCCGCAGGGTAATGCGCCTTGATGTAATTGCGTACCGCAATCCCGGAGGTCAGCACCGTCTCTTTTTCGATATGAATGCCGTACCCCGCAAGGCGTTCGACATACATTTGTGCGGTGCTCATCGAGTTGTTCGTCGCCATCAGGCAAGGGACACCGTTCGCTTCCGCCCATGCGAAGATTTCCCGCGAGCCGGGGAGGAACTCTTTGCCGCGCCACAAGACGCCGTCCATATCGAACACGAGACCGCGAATATCGCGCAACCACGCCAGAGAATCATGCACGGAGTGCCTCCACATGGACGAAAAAGGGTCCGGGGTTCGCGCCGCGCACGACCCGTCCGGCTTCGACAATATCCGCCAGAATCGCGGCAGCAGTCGGTTGCGGTCCCGCACCCTGCCCGATGAGAAAGACCGGACCGACCGCATCCCCGGTGATCTCAACCGCATTGTAGTTCGCCCGCGTCGCACCGAGCGGGCTTGCCAGCGGCACGCAGGCGGGTGCAACACGTAGGTGGACACCGTTTGCGTCCATCGTCCCTTGGGCGAGCAATTTGATCGCCTCGCCCGCCGCTTTCGCCGCCGCAACATCGCCCGCAGAAACCGCTGTGATACCCGTGCGGTCTACCGTCGCGGGATCAATGGAGATACCAAAGCAGACCTGCGCCAGCACACACGCCTTGTAGGTCGCATCGAATGCTTCTACATCGGCGGTGGGGTCGGGTTCGGCGTAGCCGAGCCGTTGGGCTTCTGCAAGCGCATCGGCGTACGCGGTACCGCTCTCCGCCATCGCGCTGAGGATGAAGTTCGTCGTGCCGTTGACGATGCCCCGAAACGCGGTGATGCGGTTCGCAGTCTGCAACTGCCGCAATGCCGCGAACAGCGGGATACCGCCGCCTACCGCCGCCTCGAACAAGAGCGGGGTATGATGCTGCACGGAGAGCGCGAACAACTCCGCACCGTGCTTCGCCAGCGTCTCTTTGTTCGCGGTCACGACGGGCTTTCCGGCACGCAGGGCGCGGGCAATGAGCGGATATGCCACATCGTCCCGCCCCGTTACCTCAACGACGATCTGCACGGCGGGGTCGTCCACTACCGCTTCGCCGTCGGTATAGATGAGATCGGGCGAAAGTCCGGCGCGTGCGGCGCGTTCCGGTCCGCGCTCCAGCACTGCCACGAGCCGTACCGTATCCACGCCGCGTGCGTCCATTGCCCGCGCCACGGCGGTTCCGACCGTCCCCAAGCCCAACAACCCAATACCGACCGATGCACCGTCCACATTCGCCTCCATCCACACTGGCAGTTCCATCCTGCCGCGCCGCAGGATACCATAATCACTGCCCATTCACGCAATTCACGCACGGTGGTCGCCGCTTCCTGCAGCGAACTGCGCGATTGCTTCGATACAGGCGGCATTTTCCCAGAGGAAAAGATGATGGCCGTCCGGGAGAATCCGCAGGGAGACATGCGGCGATGTTTCCGCCCATGCAACGACCGCCGCGAGGGGCGAGGTATGATCATCCCGCCCGTGGAGGGCAAGCACTGGCGTGGCGATGAGCGCACGCAGTGCCGGATCAAGATCGTGTTCAAGAACGCATCGCCGGAGGGTGCGCGAGTACGATTCCCATGTATGGAAGACCGCATCTTCCGCTACTTCGGGGGGAAACTGCGGGGCGATTTTCACCGCAAGCCGTGCAGAGACGGAAGGGGCGAAATGGATAAATCTGCAGATGACATGTGCCGCAGCACCGTTCGCCACGACCAGCCGCGCAAACCAGTCGCCATGTCCGCCGAGATATGCCCGTGCCTCTGCCGGACTTGCGTAGCGCGGCAACCCGAGCAGCACGATAGCCGCCACTTGCTTCGGGAAGCGTGCGGCAAACTCCACCGCCAGTATCGCCCCCAATGAGTGACCGACCAGCGTTACTGGCTGATCGAGCACGCCCCGATCAGCCAGCGTCCCGTGCAGGGCGTCGAGATGATCCGTAATGGTGTAGGCGCAATCGGCAGGTTTGGGCGACGCACCGAAACCGAGCAGATCGGGAAGAACGCAGCGATAGTTCTGCGGGAGCGTGCCGAGACGGTTCTGAAAGTAGCGGGAGGATGCGCCGATCCCATGCAGGAAAACCAGCGTCTGACCGCGCCCCTCGCTCCGGGTTTCGAGCGTATAGAAGACCATGCTGGTGCCTCCCGACGGGATCGTGCGCAGTGGGAAGATGGGCGAACACCCCTGCTATCGCCATGATAGCAGGGGTGTTCGCGGCTTCGTATATCCCGCACCTACACGCAGGATACATGAGCAGGAGGGATTAGTTCCGGCGCGGTCCGCGGTCGAAGCCACCGGCGGGGCGCGGTGCCTTCGGGGGCGGCATTTCGCCCGTCAGTACTGCCTTGCGGGAGAGGCTGACCTTGCCCTGCGGGTCAATATCCGTCACCATCACATTGATCTCGTCGCCCAATTGCACGACATCCTCGACGCGCTCGACACGGTTCGTCTCCAGTTCGGAGATGTGCACAAGACCGTCCTTGCCGGGAAAGAGTTCCACGAACGCCCCGAAGGGCATAATCCGCACAACCTTACCGAGGTAGATTTCGCCGATCTTCGCCTCGGCGGTCATGCGCTCGATCATCTCTTTAGCGCGGCGTGCGCCTTCCTGATTGACCGAGGAGATGAAGACGGAGCCGTCGTCTTCAATGTCAATCTTGGTATTGGTCTGCTCGGTCATGGCGCGGATATTCTTGCCGCCGGGACCGATAACCGCGCCGATTTTTTCGGGATTGATCTTGATCGAAATGACGCTTGGGGCGTACTTCGACATTTCCTCACGCGGCGCGGCAATCGCTTCGAGCATTTTGCCGAGAATGAACATCCGTCCATCGTATGCCTGCGCGAGTGCCTGCCGCATGATGTCAAAGGTGATACCCTGCACCTTGATGTCCATCTGAATCGCGGTTACGCCCTCGGCAGTCCCCGCGACTTTGAAATCCATGTCACCAAGATGATCCTCGATGCCCTGAATATCCGTCAGCACCTTGAAATTGCCGCTGTCGTCGGTGATAAGCCCCATCGCCACGCCCGCGACGGGTGCCTTGATCGGCACGCCCGCGTCCATGAGCGAGAGCGTGCTACCGCAGACGCTGCCCATCGAGGTGCTGCCATTGGACGAGACCGCCTCAGAGACGAGACGCATTGTGTAGGGCCAGACTTCCTTCGAGGGGAGCACCGCAAGCAGGGCGCGGCGGGCAAGTTCGCCGTGACCGATCTCGCGCCGACCGACGCCACGCATCCGCTTCACTTCGCCCGTGGAATACGGAGGGAAGTTGTAGTGGTGAAGATACCGGCGCGACACTTCGTTGCCGATGCCGTCTATCATCTGGTCTTCACTGGTGGAGCCGAGCGTCAGCACATTGAGAATCTGCGTCTGCCCACGCGTGAAGATCGCGCTGCCGTGGGCGCGGGGCAGGACGCCCGCCTCGCACCAAATCGGGCGGATTTCGGTGAGGCTGCGCCCATCGGGGCGTTCGCCGTCTTTGAGGATGGCAGTGCGGACGACTTCCGACTCCAACTCCTCGAATGCGCCCATCGCCGCGCCGACCGACACCGCAGATTCCTCGCCCGCAGTCGCGGCAAAGTGCGCCTTTACCTCACCCTTCAGGGCGGAGAGGGCTTCCTGACGCTGCATCTTGTCGCCCTTGTAGATCGCATCCTGCATCCGTGTGCCGAGGAAACCGCGTACGGCATCGAGGGCAACGATGTTCTTCTCCGGCGGTGTCCACTCCCAGCGGGGCTTCCCGACGAGTGCCATCAGTTCGCGCTGCAAGGCAATGACGGGCTGGAAAGCGGCATGTCCCGCCTGCACCGCTTCCAGCACGGTCGCTTCCGGCAGAATATCCACGGTACCTTCGACCATCATCACGGCACGCTCGGTGCCTGCAACGACGACATCCATGCGGCTCTGTTCGAGCTGCGACACAGTCGGGTTGATGACCAATGCGCCATCAATGTAGCCGATGCGCGTCGCCGCGACCGGACCGCTGAACGGAATGCCGGAGAGCATCAATACCGTAGACGCGCCGATGATGGAGAGAATGTCGGGGTCATTCTCCTGATCCGCGCTCAACACCGTGGTAATGATTTGCACCTCGGCGCGGTAGCCGTCGGGGAACAAGGGGCGAATCGGTCGGTCGGTCAGGCGGGCAGCGAGTGTCGCCGCTTCGCTGGGACGACCTTCGCGCTTGATAAAGCCGCCGGGGATTTTGCCCGCAGCATACATCCGCTCCTCGTATTCGACCGTGAGCGGGAAGAAATCGAGACCTTCACGCGGCTGCCGGTCGCCGCAGACGGTAGTAAGGACGATGGTGTCGCCGTACCGTACCGTGACGGATGCATCGGCGAGGGCGGCAATTTTGCCGGTTTCGATGGTAAGCGTGCGTCCACCAAACTCAGTAGTGACGGTGTGAATTGTAGGAAGTGCCATATACACTGTTCTTCTTTCTCGGCGCATTCTGCGCCCGTAGATGTGTCCGGTCGTTCCGTTGCCGTTGCCATGTGGCTTGCTCAGGAACTGGAGGGTAGATGCGGCAGCCGTCCCAGCCACCCTCCAATGCCCAAGCCTTGCCGTCCTTCAGTTACGTAGCCGCAATGTGCATCGGCACCCCTTTCTCGCACTCGCAGCGCAAAAAACCCAGAGAGGCAATTGCCCCCCTGAGTTTCGGGTGTTGTATCGGCGCAATGACGGCGGCGTGATCTCCCGCACAAGGGGAATATGTACGCTCCAACCGTCCGGTATCCGTGCTCAGCGACGCAAACCGAGGCGGGCAATCGTCGCACGGTATCGCTCGTTGTCTTTCGCGTTGAGATACGCGAGCAACCGGCGGCGACGACCGACGAGTTTGAGTAGCCCCCGGCGCGAGTGATGATCGTGGTCGTGCAGTTTGAGGTGCTCGATCAACTGGTTGATGCGTTCCGTCAGGAGCGCGATCTGGACTTCCGGAGAACCCGTGTCGCCTTCGTGTACCGCATAGTCAACGATGATTTCTGTCTTCTTCGGCTTCTGCAACGCCATCGGCGTGCGCTCCTCCCGTGTTTGCGCTGGTTTGCGCGTTGAACCTATTATGCGCCATTGTAGCACGACATGGGCAAACCGGGCAACCCTTGCAGATACTCATGTTTCACGCCCCAGTTTGCCCTGTTTCTCACCCATTACGGCGCAGGCGCACGCGGAGGCACCGGGTTCACGTTCGGCATCGGTGTTGCAGCAGGTGTCGGGGGAGCAAGTGTCGGGTCGCCCACAGCGGGGCGCGTTGGCGGGATCGGGTTGACTGTCGGACCGATTGTGGAGGTTGGGATGGTCGTAGCGGTCGGCATCACGGTGACGATCGGCGTTGCGGTGACAGGGACGGGAACGCCCTCATATCGCCACTGATAGTAGTGCCGCCCGATGTTGCCGAACTCCACCTTGAATGCATCCGGGTTGGTCGGTGTGTACGTCAGCACGCGCCGCTCGAATGCCTGTACCATCACGAAGCGATCCACGCCGCCTACTTTGACCATCGTGCCGAATGCTGCCGAAATCGGATACCCCATCGCGGAGAGATAGCCACCGGGGATCGTATTCAGGTAATCCACGAAGGCTTTCGGCACATTCTGTCCGAACCGCCCTGCGGGGTCGGCGATATATGCGACGAACGCGGTCTGCGGATCAGTTGATGCCGCTACAGGCAGGAAGGTGTTCGTCGCGGGGTCATACCCGAGGCTGAGCGAACCATTTACCTGCGCCGCACGCTCCGGCAGTTGACCGAGCGCGGCGTACGTCGGACCGGGTGTACCGGGATCGCCCGCAATGCCGATGGATGCAGGCGCACGCTGCTGGAAGGAGTTATCGCCTAGTTGGAGGTTGCCGCTCTTGAGTTCCACCGTCAGCAGCCCATTCGTGACGCTGTTGTTGTTGGACGTGAGTTGCTCCATGCGTGCTTTATCGAAATACTGCACGAGACGCACGCCGCTCTGCCCGTTGTAACTGCCCTCGACATACGGCTCCTGCTGCCCCTGTCGCGCTGTCTCCAGCGGTCCCCAGAAGTTGGGAATCGTCCGTTCGATGCCCGACCATTGCGTTTCGAAAAGCGGGCTGGCGAACTGGTTCGCTCCCTGCGTGAGGAGCGGCGCGGACGCCAGCACCAGCGCACAGAGCGTCACCATTCCCCCGAAGATCAGATTGCGTCGTGTGTGTTTCGTCATTCCGTTATCTCCTTGTACCTATTCGTCGCTACGATTACGGCGTTGAAGTGGGTGCTACTTTTGCGGTCGGCGCACGCGGCGGCAGCGGGTCTGGTGTGTTGACAGATGTTGCGGCACTCACAGTCGTTGGCGTGGGGTTACTCGGCACCGGGGTTGGCGGCACCGGAGTATTTGTTGGTTGCGGCGTCGCGGTAGCGGGTTCGTCAGTGGCGGTCGGGCGGGGCGTTTTCGTGACAGTAGGAATCGCGGTCACCGTCACAATTGGTGTGCTGGTTGCGGTGGGGGTAGCGGCGAGGAGGGCATACCGCCACTGGAAGTAGTGCTGCCCGATGTTCCCGAACTCTACTTGAAATGCGGCGGGATTGCTGGCGGTGTAGGTCAGGACGCGTCGCTGGAATGCCTGCACAATCACCGCCGTGTTCGCCTTGCCGCCCACCTGTACCGACGCTTGAAAGGGCGGAGTGATCGGATACCCGAGGGCATTTTCGTACCCACCGGGGACGCGCTGGAGGAAATCGTTGAAGGCTTTCGGGACATTCTGCCCGAACCGCCCTGCGGGATCGGTGAGATATGCGGCGAACACCGCCTGTGGATCGGTGGATGCGGCACCGCTGGCAAAGGTGTTCGCGGTGTTGTCGTACCGCAGCGAGACTGCGCCGGTATCACGGAGCGATTTCTCCGGCAACCCGCCGAGCGATGCATAGGTTGGTCCCGGTTGCCCCGGATCGCCCGCAATGCCGATAGCAGCGGGGCTGAATGGCTGAAATGCATTGTCGCCCGTCTGCAACATGCCGCTCTTGAGTTCCACCGTGAGCAAGCCGTTCGTAACCGTGCCTGTGGCGGTCTTCGTCTGCTCCATGCGTGCTTTATCGAAATACTGCACGAGGCGCGTCCCGGTTTGCCCGTTGTAGTTGCCTTCGAGATACGGTTCGATCTGCGCGTCCCGTGCGGTGCTGAGCGGTCCCCAGAAATTCGGGATGACCCCTTCGGTGCTGTTCCATTGCTGTGTAAATGCGGGCGTTGCATACTGGTTCGCACTTTGCGTCGGGGTGGGAAGAAGCACGACGAGGGCGGCAACTACGCCGAGTGTCGCCATCCCGCTTATGAGCATCCGCTGCCGCCGTATCACTGTACTCTTCCTCCCCGTACAACTGCACCTCGCCGTGTACTTACCATAATATCCGTACCAACGCAACCGTACGGGGGAGCGAGGCGAGGAGCCTCGCCCCATAGTTCGGGGTGTTACTAGCCGCGCCGCTGCTCGAAGCGGGCGAGTTGCTCTTCGGAAAGGGAGACATGGACAGTGCCGCTCCCTAGCGAAGCGATAAACTGCGTGGGGATGCGATATTCTTTGCCGCCGAATAGCCCATGCCGGACGATGATCTCCGTGACTTTATTTGTACGCGGATCCACGACGAGTTCTTGTATGGGCCCGATGGTTTCACCGTGTGCCTTGACATCGGTACCGGTGTCGAGGAAAAGACGGTCGGGGCGGGATTCCGCCATCATTTCGTCGGTGTTGCCTGCGGCAATATTGGTGGTTGGTTGCGTGCTACCCGCGCTGGCGGGGCGCATCATGCCCGGTTCGTAATTAGCGGCGGGCCAGAGCATTGTCGCGCCACCGCCGATTGCCATGTCCGGGATCATGCCTGCGCCTCCAAAGCCGCCGGAGTACATCCCGTCCGGCACGGGGACATACGCGACCTGCTCGAACGCGGGCAATCTCCCCACCTGATCGGCGGTCATCCGTAGATGAATCTCGTGTTCATCGTCATTTCCGACGCGATCTTGCACCTCTCCGAGAGAAATAATCACATCGTGCATGACGAAGAACCCACTGTGAATGACGAACTCCTGCACTTCGTTCGTGCGGGGGTCTATTACGAGACGGTCAATTTTGCCGATTTCCTGCTTATCCGACGTATAGACTTTCGCACCGAGGTTGAATCGCATCGCATTTCCTCCTAGTATCTCGTCCGACGGGATGTTCCTTCCCCATTGTTCGCAAGAATGCCGCCACGCCCGCACAATTTGACGCGGGGCGAGAGCGGCGGTACACTTCCGTATGACCCTGTGGGACTGCCGCTGTGGAGCGGTGTTGAGAGAAAAGGTCCCGCGCGTCAGGAGACTACGAACCCCGTCAGGGCCGGAAGGCAGCAGCGGTAAGAAGACCCTTCTGAGCGACGCGGGGGTGCCTAGCTTGAGTCGTGAAGCGACGGCAAGCCGCAGGGTTTGCTCCCAAAGACCATCACAAAACCCGCCGGGGCGATTGCCTCCGGCGGGTTTTTTGGTGGGAGCATGTGTGCGGGCGCGGCTACTTTTTGGCAGCGGCGCGGCGATTGGCGCGGTTTGCGGGGTCGGCGCGTTCGAGGCGTTGTTCGCGTTCAGCGCGGGCAGTCGTGCCACTTCGGGTGTTCGAGGTGAGCGCAGCGGCAGCGGCACTGCCGGGTCGCAGATAGGCGCGACGGCGTTGTTCTTTGCGGTATGCAGCGACCCGTGGCGGGTATTTCACTCGCAGCCACCAGAGGGTGTAGCCCATCAGGGCGAGCGCGGCGATCATGCTGACATAGAGCCAGAGTTCCCATCCCAAGAAATTCAGCCCCACATAGCGGCAAACAAAAAATGCCAGCCCTACCATCCAGCCCCACATGGCGCGGTACGTGATCTTATGCAGCGTCGTGCGGTGTAGGCGATGCTCCCCGAAGATGCGGTTGACCGAGTTATTCAGCACCACCGTGGCGATCAACCCAACGGTGAAAAACGCGAGAAAGAAGATCGTCCACGGGTTCCATGTTTGTTCGCTCGATGGCACACTCGATAGATAATTCCACAGATTGCCCACGCTGTTCTCCCCCGCACACGCTCCGTGTCTGGTACATTCCGGCTGATGGCGGGCAGTATAGCATAGGGGGCGGGGCGCATCACGCGCCGTGGGGATACGCGCATGGGCGGCATCGCAACGACGGCGAACCTACTACAGATTGAGAACGGGGGAAAACGACGTGCCGACTCACGGTCCACAACTGGCGGAGATGACGGCGGCGGCGGTAGCGGCGGGTGGCTATGACGCGGCAGTAATCGGCGTAGGCGCGACGGAGTATCACGGCGACCATCTCCCGTATGGGTCGGACACATTGATCGCGCACGAACTCGCGCTGCGGGTCGCGGCGGCGATACCAGCGATGCTCGTACTCCCGCCTATCGCGCACGGGATGAGTTTGCACCATCTGACATTTCCGTGGACGCTCTCGGTGCGCCCGGAGACGCTCACTGCGATGCTCTACGACATCGCTGCTAGCCTGCACCGAGGCGGCATCACGAAGTTGCTCGTCGTTACCGCGCACGACGGCAATCTTGGCCCCGTCCATGTCGCAGCGCGGCATCTGCACCACGATCTCGGAATGCACCTTGCAGCGATGCTTGGCTGGCAGGGGCGGGCGCAGGCAGCACTTGCCCGCGAGGGGTTCGCGGTGGACCTCGATCACGCGGGGCAATCCGAAACTGGTGCGGTCGCCGCGATTGCGCCGCATCTCGTCCGTCTGGATGCTGCCCGCGACGAACCGAACGAACCAACGGGGTTGCCCGTTGTGGTCTTCGGGGCATACAGGCAACTCGCGGCGGCGGGTTTCGGCGGCGCGGCGACACAGGGCAACGCGGCGGACGGCGAACGCATCCTCGATGCAGCAGTGCGGGATGTGCTCCCCTTTCTGCACGCGCTGTACGATAATGGCTGGCAACCGGGAGAATGGATGCGGGAATGGGGAGATCGGTCGTAGTGTCGTATCTGCGAACGACGCACGCACGACTACTGGCTATTCAAGGAGGTACATATGGTCGGCACCAGTTTCGTCAAGCCTACCAAGATGCTGACAATTGCAGAGGCAGCGGAACGGGCGGGCGTAGACGCGAAGACGATCAAACGCGCGATCCGCTCGAAGGAATTGCTGGCGCGGCGGGCGGGAATGCGAACCCTTGTGCCGCTTCCTGCATTATCGCTCTGGCAAGCGCATTATTGGGGAGCAATAGGCGCGGAGAACTGAGCGGCTTGTCTTCTTCCCGTTGCCTGTCGCAGGGCGATAGACTATCGTGACACTGCCGCGACATTGACGCCCCCGCGATCTGTCCGTATCCTTGCATGTCACGCTGATGCGCGATGCGACGACCATGCAGGAGGGGAATGGCTTTGGCAGTGGATGTAACACAACTCGAATTTACCACCGAAATGGCGACCGCGTGCCGCCACGCGGGGCGCAATGATCTATGCCCGCACGGCAGCGAACGCAAGGTAAAGCAATGTCCCTGCCCCGTCTTGCGCTCCACCACGCAGCAGGCGGTGCCGTGGGAGATCGAGAAGACGGTGGGCGAAGACATGGCAGTCTTCATGCTCGCGCAACGCTTCAGCGACACCCTCCCCAAAGCGTGGGGCGAGTTCACCGACGGCGATACATGGCCCGGCTCGGTGCAGACGCTCTTTACGACCAAAGACCAACTGACGGTGGCGCGGTATGTGGACTGGTTCCTGCGCGGCTACCCAATGGAGCGATACCGCGACCAAACCCCCGCCGAACTCTTCGCCGCCGAGCGTTCCGACCGCATCGGTCCGGCAGGCCGGCGAGCGGCGGCGGCATACTCCCAGAGTGTCCCCGCCCTCTTGCGCGTCGAGGAATATACGAAAGACGAATTGTTGCGCGTCCATGATCTTCTGAACGACCGCGATTTCGACGTGATGCTTACGCCCGACATCGAGATGCCCGCCGAGATGGCGAACGGCTGGCTGCTGTGGAGCTTCGTGTATACACTCGACGGCAAGGCGCGGGTGTCGCCCGCCGGGGTCGCGGTGCCAGCCGCCGGAGAAACCGAGATGACCGACGCCACCCGCGCCCTCGTCGGTGCGACGCCGGACACTGCCACGCTCCGCAATGCCTTTCCCGCCCTGATCCGGCGCGGTGTGGAAATCACGAAGGCACTGGAGAAAGCCGATACCGCCCAATGGACGCACGCCGTCTACACTGCCGCAGACCCCGATGCTGCCATCGAAACGCTGCGTGCGGACGCCGATCTCGCCCCGTACGCGGGCAAAGAGGTGTTACCGCGTGCCGCAACTGCCTTCGCGTGGGCGGTGCCGGAAAGCGACGCGCATGCCGATGGTGAGCGGTTCGTTGCGGTCGCGGCGGGGCGCGTTGTACTTGCGGCGTCCTCGGCGGCATTGCTTACGGAAAGCCGCGCCGCGATGGAAACCAAACTCGGCGACGCCGCGACCTTCGTTATTGAGTCCGACGAGCCGACCGTCGTGCTGCTACGCCGCTCATGGCAACCCAAGGCTACCGACGCCACTGCGGAATAGCAAAACCCAACCGTATCTTCCCCCTCCCGCAGCGACAACTGGAGGGGTTTCGTTTGCCGCCGAAACAATGGACGGCGGCAAGCCACTACGGCTTCCCGAAGCGGTCGGTATTCTCGTACGGTTCCCATTCGCCGGTCTGGGGGTTCTTTGCATACTGCATCTCGACCGCTGCCCATGCGACGCGGTGCGCTTGCGATTCGTCGCCGTCGTATCGTTCGTACGCGCTGTTGTAGGCGGCAAGATAAATTTCTTCGGCGTGATGCGGCAGGTGTTCCTGTACCGCTGGGGGCAATTCGTGCAACTCTTTATAGGGCATCGTGGTTCCTTCCGGTATCGGTGCGAATCCCATCATTGTTCGCACCTGCAGAAGGCGTGCCAGCAAAAATGAAAAGACGGATACCCGCCCGCAGCGTACCCGTCCGTAGCAGGAGAGTTACCGTTTCGTGCCGATGCCGAGGATGTCCGCGATATTCGCGCCCTTGTCTACCACAGGCGTGATCTGCCCCGTCGCGGAGGCAAGCAGGCAGGTAACACCGGGACCATGCCCCGCAAGGTTGCTGTCTGCGTGCGCGATGATGCCAATCGTGACCGCCCCGGTGCGGTAGTACCGCCCGAAGGTGCTGTCCGCGTTCTCAATCGCGACGAGATCGCCCAAGCGAATATCACCAAGCCCGTACTGCGCGACCGTTTCGGGGTCGAACATCGTGATGTCGTAGTCGCCACGAAAGCCGTTGTCGCGTCCCAAACCGCTCCCCATGATGCCCGCCGGGACGATCTTCGCTACCGGGACGGCGAGTGTCCCGCCCTGCTCAGAGATGCCCCACTTCTCGACGAACTGCGGGTTGAGGCTCATCACGCGCACTGCGGGATAGTCGGTGAATTGCAACCCGACACCGAACGCACGGATGAGCATTTTGTCCCCGATAGTCAGTTTGTCCAGCGTCGCATCAGGGAAATCTACCATCACATGCTCGATGCCGCCGTGCTTGCCTGTCACGATGCCGACGCCGCCTTTCGCATCGCCCGTAATGACCCGTACCTCGTTGCCGATGGTGGCAAAGACATTGAGTGCGCCTGCCTGCCGCTCGTCCGGGTTCCGCATCGAGACGCACGGCTCCACATGGTCGCCCGCCCACCCGCATGCAGGGTGTCCGACACGCACATTGTAGGTAATGCCGCCGCTACTGGCGAGCACGCGCGGCACACCATCGTACCCGATGCGATAGGGTGACATCGGCGGCACACCGGGGCTACTCACCTCACCCGTAACGGACAATTCCACCAGTTGCGCGGCATTCATCGTCGGGATACTCATTGTTTGTCCTCCGATATAGGGAAATACTTGGTGTGCTCCACCCAGAAGTCACACGCACCTTCGTAGATGACCCGATACAATCCCCTGAATTGTTCCGGCGTAATGCCGTCACGCAAGAAGTACTGTTGGTCAAGGATAATTTGCCCCGTTACCCCTTGATCGTGTTCTTCGCGGTAGCGATATGCCTTCGGCCATCGCGTGGATGCATTCCACACGTTGCATCGGCTTATTGCCTCACCCCATTGCGCCTCTGCGATTTTCACATTGGTATATGCATTCAGGCGAAGAATGATTCGTTCCTCGCCATCTATTGCACCGACAAGGGACATTTCACAGGGAATGTATTCGGTTGGGAAAAATCGCACGCGGCAGTACGGCGGTGTATCGTTGATGTGCACGCCGCCATGTTCGAGCCGTAGACACGTTGCGATCATATCGAGATCCAGCGGTACGAGATCAGACACAGAACCCTCACTAGTGGTTTTCAATAGCAGCACGAGTCTTTGAAACCACAGTTGGTGCAGATCGAGGCGGTGCCGCCGCGCAAGGCGGGCATGGCGTAGCCGCAACGCGGGCAGGGTTGCGTCAGTTGCGGCTCCGTCCGCAGCGAGAGGGTACGCGGCACAGCGTGCGAGACGGGGAGCGGGCGGGGAATCGGGGTGTCTGCCATCGCGGGATACCTCCTTCGGTCACTTCTCCATTGGAGAATAAAGAGCAGGGCAGGGCGCGTCAAGCGGCGGACGGCTGTGGTACTATGCTTTCACTGTGTTCGTGCAAATATGACCAAGGAACGGCAACAGCATGGCGGAATTTCACTACGGCGGGCAGGCGGTGATGGAGGGCGTCATGATGCGCGGCAGAAGCGACATGGCGGTCGCCGTGCGTGCCGAAGATGGGCGCATCCTTTACTATCAAGAGCCGCTTACATCGTGGGTTTATACCTCGCGCATTATGAAACTGCCCTTTCTGCGCGGCATCGTCCTTCTGTGGGATGCACTGCTGCTCGGCACCCGCGCCCTCGTCTTCTCCGCGAATGTCGGCTTGCAAGAGGAAGGCGACGCGCCCGGAACGACTGTCACCGCCGATGTCGTGCCGACGATCATCCCCAACCCCGACAAAAAGGGCGAAGGCCCGCAGGAGTTGAGCGGCATCGCCCTCTGGGGAACGGTGGCGTTTTCGCTGCTGTTCGGTATCGCGCTCTTTTTCGTACTGCCGCTCATCCTTGTGCGCTTCCTCGATCAGCACATCGCCTCGTCGTTCGTAGCGAACCTGATCGAGGGGGCATTCCGGCTCGGTATCCTCGTGCTTTATCTCGGTCTGATCGGGCGCGTGCCGGATATTCAGCGTGTCTTTCGGTATCACGGCGCGGAACACAAGACGATTCACGCCTACGAGCGCGGCTTGCCGCTCGATGCCGAGCATATCCGCCCGATGCCGATTGAGCATCCGCGCTGCGGCACGGGATTTCTGCTCGTCGTGCTGCTCTTTTCTATCGTCGTCTTCTCGCTACTTGGTCGCCCGCCGTTCCTCATTCGCATCTTGTCTCGTATCCTGCTTGTGCCGTTTATTGCGGGGGTAGCATACGAATTCCTCAAGTTGGGCGCGAAGTATTACCATGTCCGGCTCGTACGGCTGCTCCTTGCACCGAGTATGGCACTGCAGAAATTGACGACGCGCACACCGGACGACGGGATGTTGGAAGTCGCGGCAGTCGCGCTGCGCCGGGTGCTGGTCGCTGACGACATGCTCGCTGCCCGCACGCTCGCCGATGACGGCATTCGCGCCGATCAAAAAGGCATCCCTGTTGCCCGCCCCGCCCTGCTCGCCACCCCCGCCGCCGATGGCTGAGCCGGAGAACGCGCCGCAGATCGAGGTGCGCCGCGCCGATAGCCCGCAAGACCGGCAGGCATGTTACGCCATCCGTGCCGCCGTCTTCGCGCAGGAGCAGGGCGTACGCGGGGCAGAGCGCGGCGACCGCGACGATGCGACCGCAATTCATGCCCTCGCCCTTGTGGACGGCGTCCCCGCCGGTACGGGTAGGCTGCATCTCGTCCGCACAAAAGACGGCCCGGAAGGGCAGATCGCATGGGTGAGCGTGCTGTCACAGTTCCGGCGTGGCGGCGTGGCGACAGCGGTGATGCAGCACCTGATGACCTCCGCAGTCGAACTGAAACTACCATACGTCGTCCTGAACGCGCAGACCTACGCCGTGGGGTTGTACGAGTTTTTCGGCTTCGTGCCGGTCGGCCCGCCATACACAATGGCGAATATCTCACATCAGATGATGGTTTCGTACCTCGTGCCGCACCCCGAATAGCCCGACCATTTCCCCCGGTGAGCACGGCACCCACATCGCGCAGGAAGAGTTCTATGCCCGACGCTGATACTTCCGACAACCAATCGCTCATCTCCCCTCCCGCCGGAGCGCAGACGAGCGACGATGCCGATGTAGCGGTCGCCCGTCTGCGGGTCGTGCTCGATGTGCTCCCCGTCGCTATCGCCATCGCGGGCGTGGACGGCACCGTCACGCAGATCAATGCCGCCTTCCGCGCACTCTGGGGGGAAGATGCCCCATTGCCGGAAAGCGTGGCAGGATATCGCGCCTATCGCGGGTGGTGGGAGGAGACTGGCAAACCCCTCGCCCCCGAAGAATGGACGATGGCGCGGGTGCTGATGCGGGGCGAAACCGTTATCGGCGATAAAGTGCTGATCGAGAGTTTCGACGGGCAGTACAAACACGCCGTCAACAATGGCGCACCGATCCGCGACGCACAGGGCGCGATCATCGGCGGGGTCATTGCGATGTACGATGTCACCGACCGTGTCCGTGCCGAAGAAACGGTAGAGGCGAGCGAGCGGCGATTCCGCTCCCTCATCGAACACAGCGCGGATGTGATCGTGCTCGTCAACCCGGACGGTTCGATGACCTACGCGAGCGAATCGGTCTCGCGTGTGCTTGGGTACAGTGCCGCAGAATACATCGCACAAAACGGGTTCTCCTACGTTCACCCGGACGATAAAGAAACGGCGGGACAGTTGTTTGCAACGGTTCTCGCCTCGCCCGGTTCGCCCGTGACGGCGGAGATTCGCATCCGGCATCAAGATGGGTCGTGGCGATGGGCGGAGGTAACCGGGACCAATCTGCTCGATGTTCCCGGTATCGAGGCAATTGTCGGCAATTTTCGCGACACTACTGCGCGACGGGCGGCAGAACAGCGTTACCGCAACCTGTTCGAGGAAACCGCAGACGCGATCCTCATCACCGACGAGCGCGGACAGTACATTGACGCGAATCCTGCGACAGTCGCGCTCGTCGGCTACAGCGTAGACGAGTTGCGTCAGTTGCGCGTGGGCGATCTCACCGCCAACCGTCACACACCCTTCGCGCTGCGAGCGCACTCCCTTCCTTCCGGCGCGTGGCGGGGCGAGTTGGAATTGCGCCGCAAAGACGGGACCGTCGTTCCTGTCGAAGGATGGATCACCACCGTTGATTCTCCGACCGGCACCCTGCACATCGGCACATGGCGCGATATTTCCGAGCGGCGCGAACAGGAACGTCAGCAGCAGGAATTCATCGCCATGATGACGCACGAACTTCGAAACCCGCTCACCTCGCTCAAGGGCTATGCCCAGTTGATGCGTCGTCGCGGGCAATATAGCGCGAGCGCAATGGACGCCATTGTGCAGCAAGTGGACCGAATGGAACGCCTCACGCGAGACCTACGCGATGTCGCGCATTTCACCGACCGGGATATTCCCCTTCAGTACGGCACGGTAGACCCTCGTGACATCGCCGTTGCCGCCGTGGAGCAAGCACAAGCGACGACAACTACCCACGCCCTGCGTCTGGATGCGCCCGCACATCTCCCACCCGCATGGTGGGACGGCGACCGCATCGCGCAGGTACTAGCAAACTTGCTCTCCAACGCGATCAAATATTCGCCTGCGGGCGGAGAGATCGTCGTGCAGGCGGAGGATCGGGGCGATACAGTGCGGTTTGCAGTCACGGATCACGGCATCGGCATTCCTGCCGCAGGGATGGAGCAGCTGTTCAGGCGGTTTTATCGCGCCGAGAATGCGCGGGAGAGCAGTCAGTGGGGAATGGGTGTCGGGCTGCACATCAGCAGGGCACTTGTAGAAGCACACGGTGGCGAGATTTCGGTAGAATCCGTGCAGGGTGTAGGAAGCACCTTCATCGTCACGCTTCCCTACGCACTCCCCGCCGAAGAGCAGACGGACGAACACCTGCCGCAATAACGGAATAGATCGGTGCGCCGCTGTGGTATTGTTCACGCGCACTGCGCGGACGGGCGCAGCGAGCCGGGTGCGAAGGAGAAAGAGGGCGGATGGAAAGCCGGATTATCGAGACGAACTTACCGGGTGTCGTCATCATCGAGACCGATTTTTTCCGTGACGAGCGCGGCTTGTTTATCGAGAGTTATCACCGTGAGCGGTTTGCCGCGCACGGCATCCCCGCCGAATTCGTACAGGACAATCACTCGCGCTCGGCGCAGGGCGTCTTGCGCGGGTTGCATTATCAGGATGATCGCCAGCCGCAGGGGAAATTGCTGCGTTGCATCCGGGGTGTGGTGTGGGATGTGGCGGTAGATATCCGGCTCGGTTCCCCTACCTTCGGGCAGTGGGCGGGCGTCGAGTTGTCCGAAGACAACATGCGCCAGTTCTGGGTGCCGGAGGGCTTCGCGCACGGCTTCACCGCCCTCTCGGCATCTGCCGACCTCTTCTACAAATGCACGAGCTACTACAACCCCGCCGTCGAGGGTGCGATTGCGTGGAATGACCCCGATCTTGCGATCGCGTGGCCCGTGACGAATCCAACGCTCTCCGGGCGCGACCAGCAGGCGATGAGCCTCGCGGAGTACCGCGCCGACCCCGCCTTCCGGTACCCATAATGCCGCCCGCGCCTACCCCCCATGCAGTCATCATCCGCGCCGCCACGCCGGACGACACGCCCGCACTCGCCTTGTTGCGCTACCGTTTTCGTGCGGGGCGTGAGATGGCGAATGAGCCGGAAGCCGATTTCGTCCGGCGAGCGGGGGCATGGATGCACACGCGGCTGGCGCAGACGAACTGGCGGGCGTGGGTGGCATGTGACGGCGGCGCGGGCGGGGAGATCATCGGGCATCTCTGGGCGCAGGTAATCGAGAAAATCCCCAATCCCGTGCCGGAACCGGAGCAGATTATTTATCTCACGAATGCGTATGTGCTACCGGAGTGGCGTAATGCGGGCATCGGCGGGCGGCTGATGGCGGCAGCACTCGCGGAGTTCAATACGCCCGATGTTTACAGCGTCATCCTCTGGGCGTCGGGCGAGAGCGAACGGCTCTACCGCCGTCACGGTTTCAACACGCCCCGCCGCATTCTGGAACGCCCCGCGCCGTCACTGTAACCGCCAGTCTATCCCGACGACGAGCGGCACGAGCAGCAACAAGCCCGCGAGATGGCTGATGAGGACATCGGGCGTTCGGTACTGCGTTGCCGCCGGGATGAGCGAGACAAGCAGCACTGCGACACCGCAACCGCCTACCGCCCGCACCGCACCGACCGCGAACGGCGCAACAACCCGCCGTGCCTGCGCGGGCAACAACGCCGCAACCACGAACGGCACTGCCAGCACACTCAATGCAAACCCCGCCAATGGGAAGAAAATGTACGCATTGTCGCTCCCATTCCGCACGAGCACGATCATGAAAAGCACGGCGACCGCGAGGATAAGCGCGGCACGCAGCACCAACGCAATGCGCGATGGGGCAGGATACATCTGTTCCTCCGCACCGCGCTGCTGCACCATGCAACCTGCCCCGATCAGACCAGCCGCAACGACGGGTAGACATCCAGCCCGACGCCCGCAAACTCACCTGCCCGCATCCGGTAGAATGCTGCCGCGCCGATCATCGCGGCATTATCGGTGCAGTAGACTGGCGGCGGGCAAAAGAGCGGCACATCTACCGCCGTCGCGAGCGATTCGCGCAGCCGCATGTTCGCTGCGACCCCACCCGCAAGCAACACCGACACCGCACGATGCTCCCGCACCGCCTGTGCGACGGGCGCGACGAGCATTCGCACAATCGCATCTTCGTACGCCGCCGCGAGGTCATGCACCGGGGCGTCGTCGCGCAGATGGGCGGGGCGATGGAGCACGAACGATCCGCCGTCCGGTCCGGTCGTCGCGGCGTCGGTCTGGGGAAGGCGGTACGGCTGTACGGCTCGGAGCATCGCCGTCTTGATGCCGCTGAATGAGAAATCGAGGGCGTTTTCGGTGCGCGACCGCACGAACGGATAGCGCGTGGGGTCGCCGTCCTGCGCGGCGCGGCTGATTGCGGGGCCGCCGGGGTAGCCGAGACCGAGCAACCGCGCCCCCTTGTCGAATGCTTCGCCCGCCGCATCATCGAGGGTGCCACCGAGCAGCCGGTATGTGCCATGCCCCGTCATCAGCACAAGCGAGGTATGCCCGCCGGACACGATCAGCCCCACGGCGGGGAATTGCGGCTCCGGTGCGTCGCTCGCGCCCTGCGGCAGCAACCAGTTCGCATATAGATGCCCTTCGAGATGGTTGACGCCGATGAGGGGCAAGGCGCGGGCGCACGCGAGGCTTTTCGCCACATTCACCCCCACCAAAAGCGACCCCGCCAGCCCCGGCCCCATCGTGACGGCGATAGCGTCCACATCATCGAGCGTGCGGTTGTCGGCGTCGAGAGCCGCACGGACGACCGGCACGATCTCCGTGATATGGCGGCGCGAGGCGAGTTCCGGCACGACGCCACCGTACCGGGCGTGGAGATCATTCTGTGAGGCGATGATGCTGGCACGCACACGCCGCCCATCGGTGATGATCGCGGCGGCGGTCTCGTCGCACGAGGATTCGATGGCGAGGATGTCTACCATGCTGCCGTCAGCCTGTCTGATACGAGCGGGGGTCCGCCGTACCCGCCAGCGAATGGTGATAATACGCCACCCGCGCATGGTTCGCGGCGCGGAGGGCGGCGTACTGTTCACGGTACTGGGCGGTGTTGACGGTCGGGGAACTCATCACGTAGGCATCTTCACCGTCGTCGCTGTAATAGCGGCGGCGTGTCGCTTGTACCGAGAAACCGTACTTCGCGTAGAGGCTCTGGGCACGGGTGTTCGAGACGCGCACTTCCAACGTCACCCATGTGACATTGCGGCGCAATGCCTCGTCAATCAGCGTGGTGAAGATGTACTCGCCGATGCCCCGACCCCGATGCGACGGCGCAACGCCGATAATCGTTACATGCGCCTCGTCTACCAGTGTCCACATCCCCGCAAACCCGACAATCGCCGCACGCGGCTGTGGCGCGATCTGCTCTTGCGGGCGGCGAAAGAGCGGAAACAGCCCGCGTTCGGCGCGGTTTTCTCGTGCCTGCTGTTGAATAATGGCAAGGTCTTCCGGCGACCGCCACCGGCAGACGACATAATGATTGTTCTGCGGGTTCGTCAACTCGCGGCGGTACGCGCTGAGCGGCCACGGTGTGGGGACAGATTGCATCTCCACATGATGCACCTCAGTGAGGTCATCGAGCGTCATCGGATCAATGACATACGGCACGGCCGCTCATCCTTTCCCCTGTGTGTGGAGGTAGACCGGCTCCAGCCCCACCAGATCATCGGCGTCTCCATGTAGTATGCGCCGCCATGCAAGGTCTGCCAACGCCCCCGGTCTGCGACCCCACAATCCGGGAGGCGGCACGACCGCATGCGGTGCGGCGGCGCGGATGCCATCAACCGCGCCGGCAAGATCGCCGCACAGCACCACATCGGTGTAGGCTTTCAGCGCGGCACCAATCTCCGCCGGCGTGCCGTGCTTCACGGGTTGCAACACCGCGAACGGGGCATTTTGTTCCGCGTCCCTCCCGGCGGGCGCGTAGATGGCATATGCCCAGCGGTTGCGTCCTGCCGCCACCATCGCGCAGATCGCGTGCGGGCAGAGGCGGAACGGCGCAGCGGTCGCATCCAGCGTCGGGATGCCCGCAATCGGGATGCCGAGACCCAACGCCAGCCCTTTGGCGATGCCCATGCCGACACGCAAGCCGCTGAATGACCCCGGCCCCGTCGCCACCGCAACCGCCGCGAGCGCGTCCTGCGTCAGACCGAGCATTTCGAGGGCGCGGACGACCTCTGCCAAGAGCGTCGCAGTTCCTTGCCGTTGCCCCTGCCACATCGCCTCGGCGCGGACTTGTTCGCCGTCGTACAAGGCGTAGCCGATAGAATACGACGATGTGTCGAGCGCAAGCAGCAGTCCGGCGTGCGTTTCGTCGCGCATCACGCCGCCCCGCCGAGCGCGACAAGCAACCGCGCCGCGCCGCCATGCACGACCGCGAGGAGTTGCCGTTCCTCTTCGCCCGCATCGGTCAGTGTGATTTCGAGATACGACGGCGGCACGAAACCACCTGCCATCGCCCGCTCCGGCCACTCGACCACCGCCGCCCACTCGCCGCCGAAGTAATCGTCTAGTCCTAGCGAGTTCACATCGCCGCCCTCGCCGAGGCGGTAGAGGTCAATATGCACGAGCGATACGCGCTCCCCCGCGCCATTCATGCCCGCGTATTCGTTGGCGAGCGTGAAAGTCGGGGAAGGGATCGGGCCACGGATGCCAAGTCCCGCCGCTACACCGCGTGCAAAATGCGATTTCCCCGCGCCGAGATCGCCCCGTATCAGCACGACATCGCCTGCTCGCAGCACGCGCCCGACTGCCCCGCCGAGCGCGACGGTTTCCGCAGGGGCGAGCGTCCGCAAGGCGACGGTTGCGGCGTTGGGATGGGATGCGGCGGCAGTTCGTTCCATAGAAGGGATGATACCATGTATACGGTATACCAACGACCGACGCCGCACGAACGGGGTTATTGTGGACGCATCACCCGATCTCGACGCACTCTGGCACCGGCTGCTACCGGAACAACAGGACGTGCTGCGCCAAATCACGACATACACCGCGCAGCACGGCGGCGCTGCCTACCTTGTCGGCGGTCCCGTCCGCGATTTGTTGCTAGGCGCGGTGAAGATCAACGACATTGATGTGATGACCACGGTGGATGCCCGCACGGTAGCAAAGATGTTCCCGAAGACGGCATTCAAGCAGGAGACCGTTTTCGGCACCGCAACGATTCTCATAGATGTGGATACCACTGCACGCGCACGCGGGTCTGTTGATCTTGCAACCGCACGCACCGAGACCTACGCGCACCCCGGCGCACTGCCCGTCGCATACTTCCCCGTCGCGGCGGAAGATGATCTGCGGCGGCGCGATTTCACGATCAATGCGATGGCACTGTCGCTCGTGCCGGACGGCTTCGGCGCATTGCTCGACCCGTATGGCGGGTTGCACGATCTGCAAACCGGCATTGTGCGCGTCTTGCACGAACAGAGTTTTGCAGACGACCCGACGCGGCTTTTCCGAGCGATCCGGTACGCAACGCGCTATGGCTTCGCGCTCCCTTTAGAGACGGAACAACTGTTTGCGGACGCCATGAAAGCAAATGCGATACAAACGATCTCACTGAAGCGGCGGGCGCACGAAATCGAACTCGCACTGACGGAACCGAACCCTACGGAACCGAACCCTGTTGCATGTCTCGCTGCATTCGACGAACGTGGTTTGCTTTCCGCAGTCTCCCCTGTACTCACGTGGGATTACTGGATTGCGTCACGTATCGTTGCGTTGGTGGGTAGCGATGTCTCTTTGTTTGGTGACGTGATGTATGCGCTGTTCGTTTGCCGTCAGGACGAGACGGCAATGTCACGGCTATTCGCAGACATACCGCTCTCCAACCCGCAGCACGATCGGATCAAAGCCCTCGTTGCGCTGTATCACGCACAGGCGGCAATCACGCCGGAGACGCCGCTCTCCGCACTTGCGCCCTTGCTACAGCATGGGAAGGTAGCAGAACGTACGGTCTCCGCGTTCGTGGACGAACCTGCACGCTGGCGTATCGCGGACTATTTTGCGCGAAAGAACGAACTGGGTATTCGCAAAGCATTGGGCGACTGGATCGGCGGGGCATACCTGCAAGCAATCGGTCTGGCACCGGGGAAAATCTTCCGCGAGATTCTCGGCGCACTGGACGATGCACGGCTCAATGGGTTCGTGAATAGTGCGAAAGAAGAAAAACTTTGGGTACAGCAGTATCTCCGTGAGCATGGCATTTCCCCCGGCAGTGCGGGCGAAACGGTTGGTGTCAGCAATGGACTGTAGGCGTACGTACACTACATAATAGTATACCAAAAGGGTTGACAGGGGGGGGTTGGCAGTGTACGTTACATACACGACCGGGGAGTCTTCTCATTTCTCTCTCACCCCGGACGGTAGACACGGGTTCTATGGATCGTTGTTCGGGGGTGTTCCAGTAGCCGGGGAAGCTACGGAGCCAACGACCTGTACTGCTCGTTTGTGCCGCCCACGGGGATGCACAGCAAGCACCAACGAAGTGCGTGCAATAGGGATGCGCGGCTTCTCGGGGAGGGTACTCGGTGTCTCTACGGCTCTCGCGCCGCCGCTTTATCCAGCACGCATCGCTCACATCAGCGGCGATCTGTGCGTCCGCATTTCTGCCGCGCATCGCGCATGCAGTGATTTTTCCCGGCGGTCAGACCGCCGTTATCTCCAACACCGATGGCGACAGTGTGCGCCTGCGTACTGCTCCTTCCCGCAATGGCGATATCAAGGCCATGGTCGGCGAGGGCGCAGTTGTCCTTATTACCGACGGGCCGAAAGACGTGGACGGCATCACATGGTACCAAGTGCAATATTCGGGCCAAAGCGGTTGGATTGACGCCGATTTTATCGGCGCACGCAAACTGACCGATTATGCCGCCGTGACATTTACCGACGGACAAGGCGTACGCCTACGCGATAACACCGATACCGGCGCGAATGTCGTCGGGATGGTGCCGGAGGGGGCAATTGTCCTGATCGTCGAAGGTCCGAAACTGTCGAAAGACGGCACGCCGTGGTATCACGTCAATCACGCGGGCAAGCATGGCTACTTGATGGGTACGTATCTCGTCCCCTCGACTGCGGCACAAAACGCGGCTGTTCCCGCCGCCGCCGCGAAGACCGAAACGGTCACTGCCCCGAAAGCCCCGGATGTGGTCAAGGGCGACCGTGTAAAGATCGTCAATACGGACGGCGCGGGCGTGCGACTCCGGGATGACATCGGGTACACCTCGGATGTCATCGCCATCCTCGAAGAAGGCACCGTCGTTACCGCCGGTGGTCCCGCGAAGACCGATGTGAAGGGCAATGCGTGGATCGCGGTTTCGTATGACGGCACAGACGGCTATATTGTCGGTCCGTATCTCGCCAAGACCGATGATTCCGCAACGAAGCGCAAGGCTCTCGCCGCTCCCCTTCCCCCGATCACGAAACCGGGCGATGCCGCGCCCGCCCCGCTGCCCGACTCCGCGCCGAACCTTGCGACGCCGCTCGGCGGGCGCATCGTGGCGGAAGCGATGAAATACGTTGGCTCCCCATACGTCTGGGCGGGCGCGTCGCCAAGCGGGTTCGATTGCTCCGGCTTCTTGATGTACGTCTCGCAGAAAGCGGCGGGCAAGAACCTGACGCACTCCATTGGCACACAGGCGAGTAGCGGGCAGTATGTCGCCAAAGATAACCTCCAACCGGGCGACCTCGTCTTCTTTGCCAACACCTACACGGCGGGGCTGTCGCACGCCGGCATCTACATCGGTGGTGGGCGATTCGTCCATGCCGAGAACGAAGGCACCGGCGTCGTCGTGAGCAGCATCAACAGCGCGTATTGGGGCAGCAAGTACTACACCGCCCGCCGCCTCTCGTAACTTTTCACACGAAGAACGCGGGCTGCCAATGTGTAGCCCGCGTTTTTGTTTCCCGTGGGTGTGGCACGCCCCATATGTTGTCGCGTATCGCGGGCGCGAACGATCAGGTGTTGTCGCCCATGAGCCAGTCTTCGCGGGGATGGGGCAGGGCAGAATGTGCGTATACTTCGGGCTTGAGGGCGCACAAGAAGGGCAGGTTGCGGTACTGTTCACGGTAATCCAGCCCGTAGCCGATCATGAATTCGTTCGGACACGCAAACCCGACGTACTCCAGCGGCACATCTACCAGTCGCTTCTCATGCTTATCGAGCAGCGTCACGACGGCGATGCTGGCGGGACGGCGGGCGCAGAGATGCTGGAGGATGTATGCCAGCGACATGCCCGTATTGACGACATCTTCCACGAGCAGCACATGTTTGCCGGTGATGTTGTCGTCGAGGTCCTTGAGGATTTGCACCGCACCCGGTTGACGCCCCTGCCCGCGCACCGGCACGCCATACCCCGCGACCGCGAGGTAATCAATTGCCAGCGGGCGCGTAATCGCCCGTGCGAGGTCCGCGAGGAAGAAGGTAACGCCCTTCAGTACCCCGACGAGCAGAATCGAGCGATCCGCGTAATCCGCTGAGATGCGGCCGCCGAGTTCGATGACGCGCTCTTGCAGTTCGGCGGGGCTGGCGAAGATATGCGCGATATCTTCCTGCCGCAATTCGGTGATTTCTAATGCACCGTAGCCATATTGCGCCAGCAATTGCTGGTAGTCTTTGCGGTAGAGCAACCGTACGGCGATTTCGGGATATATCTCACGCAGGAGACGCAGTTTGCGATTTTTCTTCGTCACGAGGCTCTGCTTCATCGTCGTCAGTTCGACATACACATCCTGATCGGGCAAGTAGAAGTCGGGCGTGAACATTTCTGCGACTTCGTTGCCATCGTTCCACGCGATGGCGAACGAAGTTGGCTCATAGAGCCACGGGATACGGTAGAAATCGAGTAGCGCGGCGAACTCCGCCTCCGACGGGTGTGCGAAGGGCGCGGGCGTCTGCCACCCCGTCAGGACAGTATCGGCGGCGTCTGTTGCGGAGAGCGGTGCGCCGGGCGGCACATCGTCCGGTTCCCTATCGTCTGCCTGCACCGGATATACGCGCCGTTGCACCACGCCCGCCCCCTGTCTGTCCCGCGATGAGGTCGCGTTGCCCCGGTTAGATCGTCGGCGGGGCAGGCAAGGTCGCCGCGACCACGCCGTCCGCTGTGACGCAGAGCATCACGCCCCGCGCCTCGTCCACGCTGATGCCCTGTATCGCCACGAATTGTGGCATTCCCTCCTGTGGTCGCAGAATTTGCACGACTTTGCCGTCGCTCTTGCGAACACGTAGGATGCGCCCCTGCCCATTCTCCGCCCCATACAGATACGGGCTGCCTGCAGGTGCGGCGAGCGCGGCAGGCGATGCGAGTTGCGGTACGAGCGCGGGGGTGACGAGCGGCGTCGGTAATCCACCGGCCGTAAAGCCACGCACCCGCCCGTCACCGAGCAGAATATAGATCGCCTGCCCGTCCGAGCCGATATCTACAGCCGTGCGGAGTTCGGCGGTGAGGGCTTCGGAGGTCCATGGCTTCGCACCCGCCGCATCCTTGAGCGGCACACGGATGATCTGCCCGACACTCGCATCGAGCAGATAGAGGGCGTCGCCGAGGATCGTAAGCGCGGTGGGGCGTTTCTCACCCCCCGCCGTCGGTGCCTCGATCCATGCGCCGGTAGGGGGGCGGGCGAAAATGCGCGTGCGGTCGGTTGTGATCGCCCCACCGATGTAGAGCAAGCCGCGCAAATCGCCCGCAGGCACCTTGCTTGCGACGCTGCCGACGGCGAACAACGGCGACCGCTTACCGCTCGAATCGAGGGCATAGACCGTCCACTCGCCCTTCTCGTTGCGGTCGTACAGATAGACTTGCCCGTCGTCACCCGCCACAACGAGGCGGCGATTTGCAGGCGTGGCGTCGTAGTGCGCGAGGGTCGTTACCCCACGGGTCGTTACCCGCGTCACGCCGCCCACGGCATCGAGGGCCTGCGTTTGCAGCCGCCGTTCCTCCGCGAGCCGTTGCGGTTGCCGCCCGGTCGTCTCGACTTGCACTAACCGACTATTCAGTGCGAGGAGTGCCGCGTAGGTAGCAGGCGATGCACCGGACGCCAGCACGCGCTGTCGCTCGGCAGCGACCGCATCGAGGTCGTGCTTGGCGATTTCGTCCGCCTGATGCCCGTTGATTGCATTTGCCAGCCCCAGAAACGCCGCCAGCACGAGCGTGAACGCCACCGCGCCGATGAGCATCCAGAGCCGTGTTGGCAACTGCGGCATTTGCAACGACCGCCTCCCCCGAACCGCTGACATCCCGAACCGGCGCGGCGCGGGCGTACCGAGATACTCCCATACGGGTTCTTCGTCGGGATCGCCATCGGGATCGTCGCGGGTTTCCCATTCATCGTGCGGGTATGCGATAGACGGGCGGCGGGCGGGTGGAGGTTCGTGTTCCCACGGCGGAGCGGGTTCGTTAGTATCGTCACCATCGCCGTCATCGTCGTTGTATCCATAATAGCGGTCGTATGCACGGGTGGGTTCGGCAGCGGCATAATGCGGGTCTGACTGCATCTCGCCTGTCGTCAGGACGACTCCATACGATTGGGGCAACCGGTATCGCCGCCCTAACATAAGCAGATACTCTGCCGCTGCGGTCGGGTCGAGCGCACGCAGCGGCGCA
>JBBRMX010000004.1:0-39714 GCA_038230615.1 Thermomicrobiales bacterium
CCCGGATGCGAAGAATGCCCCTGATAGTGCCGCAGCGACTGCGCCCGATAGTGCAAATACTGCGCTCTCCGCCCGAACCGCGAGCGAGACGGCAGAAATCGAGCGGATTACTGCATGGTTGGCGACGTACGATGCCGATCAGCCGCTGGTGGTGGTGACGATCTACAATGCGTACGATGATGTGCTCGAATGCGTCGAATGCCTCCTTTCGACGCTTTCCCCGGCGGTGCCGGTGTTGCTGCTGGACGATGCCAGCCCGGATGTGCGGGTGCGGGACACGCTCGCGCCGCTGGCGACGGCGAACGGGGTAGGGTATCTGCGGAAAGAGACTAACCGGGGTATCGTGGACAGCGCGAACCTCGCATTTCGGCTCTCCACCCCACGCGACGTGGTGATTTTGAACAGCGATATTCTGCTGCCCGTCGGGTGGCTGGAACGTCTGCGGGTGGCGGCGTACAGCCGCTCGAATATCGCCACTGCCACCCCGCTGACGAACAACGGGGTGATTTATTCGGTGCCGTACCGGAACCAGCCTATCGAGCATTTCGTGCGCGGGATGACGCTCGAAACGATTGACGAGCGGATCGCGCGGACCTCGTTGCACCTACGCCCGGTGGTACCGACGGCGATTACCTTTTGCACCTACTTCCGCCGCACCGCGCTCGATGCGGTCGGGCTGTACGACGAGATTTTCTCGCCGGGATACGGGGAAGAGGTGGACTTTAGCCAGCGGGCGACGATCACGGGGTTTTCCAATATCATCGTGGATGACCTGTTCGTGTTTCACAAGGGATCGCGCTCGTTCGGGACGAGCGAGCGCAAGCAGCGTATTCAGGACGCGCACGAAGCAATTGTGCGGCAGCGGTTCCCGTGGCACGCAGCGCAAGTAATGGAGATCGAGCGGGACAACGACGACCCGCTCTTTGCGGCGGTGGATCGCGCACGCGGGGCATTGCTTGGCTACCGGATCGCGGTAGATGCGACGTGCATCAATGACGACCATGTGACCGGCACGCAAGTCGGGACGCTGGAATTGCTGCGTGCATTGGCGACTGCGGAGGGGCGCACCTACACACTCACCGCCATCGTCACCGACCACGTGACGCTCAAGGCACTGGCAGGTGTGGATGCGCTGGTAGACAAGGTGTTGCGGGTGTCGGAGATCGAGGGGATGCCGGTGCATTCGTTCGATCTGGTCCACCGCCCGTTTCAGGTAAACACAATGGAGGACTTGCAACGACTGCGGCGATGGGGGCGGCGGTTTGCCGTCTCGCACCTCGACTGCATCGCATTCTCGAACCCGAATTACTCGCGTACGCCTGCAGAATGGTTCGCGTTCCGGCGGCTGACACGGCTCGTGTTTAGCCTCGCGGACGGCGTGGCGTTTATCAGCAAGGATGCGGCGGACGATGCGGCGCATCGGGGGCTGCATATCTCGCCGGAACGCAGCGAAGTGGTGTATTTCGGGGTGGATCATCAGACGACTGCCGTGCCGACGCCGCCCGCGAACCACGAACGATTCGACAGCCGCCCGTTTCTGCTGATGCTCGGCACGAATTTCCGGCACAAGAACCGCACATTCGCGCTGCATCTGCTCGGCGCACTGATGGAGCAGCACGGGTGGGACGGTAATCTCGTGTTTGCCGGGCCACGCATCATGACGGGCGGCTCGAACGAAGCGGAGGCGCACGCCAAACTCAGTAGCCGTGCGATGGCTGCCCGCGTCTTCGATGTCGGCCCGGTGAGCGATGCGGAGAAAGAGTGGCTGCTGGCACACGCCGCGTTGGTCTTGTACCCGTCGGTGTACGAGGGGTTCGGCATCGTGCCGTTCGAGGCGGCGCAGCAGAATACTCCCACATTGGCGACGCGCATGACCTCGGTGGGGGAAGTGCTGGGGGACGGACCGGTCTTTTTGGAGTCGTTCGACGCGGAACGGGAAGCGGCGACGGCGTGGAAGTTGCTGACGGATGCACGCGCCGCGCAGGTGCAAGTCGCCGCGATCCGGGAGCGGGCGGAAGTCTTCACATGGCGTAAGGTGGCGGAGCGTGCCGAGGCGTTTTATGACCGCCTGCTTGCCAATCAATCCCGCTCACAACACCTGAGCGACCTCGTGCAGATGATGCAAGCCTACGAGCATGACCGGGTGCACGAGGAGTACGCTGCGCTGTCCGCGAGTTACGCGGAACTGAATACATGGGCGAACGGTCTGAACCGGCGCGTGCTGGCGATGGAGAAGAAACCGTTCTATCGTCTCTTGGGACGGCTATAGCGCAACGGGGCGGGTGCGCCGCCGCGTGACCCGTCCCTACTTCGACGAGATGTGCGGGTACCTGACGCACACGAGACGACACTGCTTGTTTTCCTGTCCCATTTGTCGCTTTCCGGTATACGGGTACACGCCCGATTGTGTGTGTATATCCCTCCGGTTTGCGGGGGAATCAAAGGAGCAGCAGTAATGATCCCTCGCTGGCGTCGTGATTCGCCCCGGTTGCTTGAGCCGCCGCCGCGCCCGTTGCAGAGTCGTACCAGCGCGGGAGAGGTGTACCGGCGTTTGCCGGAGGTGGAGGCGCAACTGGACGAACTCTTGCATTTTCCCACGCACAACCCCGCACTGACGACGCGCATCGAGGCGGGCAACGTCGCGCCGGAACCGGTACGGATGGAAGCGTGCGCCTACTTTTTGCGCGAGTGGCACCGGAAGGGCGAAACAGACGCATGTGCGTGGCTCGAAACGCAGATGATCGGGCAGATGGACGGTTCCCTCCGCCGGAACTTGCGTGCGTTGGATGATCTGCGCCGCGACGACGCCTACCTTGAAGTGTCCTATCGTGTCCTGCGTGCGCTGTACGACCTCGACCGGGACGCGGGCGAATATTATCAAGTCGCGTTCTGGTCGGGGGTGAAGCGACGGTGCAACGATGTGTATGACGCGGCGTATGCGAAGCAGCGGAAGGAAGGCCGAATGCGTGCGGCAGACCCGCGTGACCGCGACGATGCGGATGATGTCCCCCAAGTATTCGTTGATGCCGACGCCGACCCGCTCCACGCGCTGGTAAAGGATGCGGATACGGCATGGTTCGATGCTGCGCTGCGCTATCTCGGCACAAAGATGGAGCCACGGCGGGTTCAGGCGGTTTCGATGCGGTACCGCGACGGATACACGCAGTACAGCAGCAATCCCGACGATGTGACGATGTGCTCGGTACTCAACGTGACGGATCGCACACTTCGCAACTGGTTCGCACAGGCACATACAGTGCTGCGTGGCTGGATAGAGGAGGGCAATCATGAGCAAGACGCCTGACGACGAATCCCGCACACTCGATGCAGCATTAGACGAACTCGTGTATTCGTTCGATGGTGCGCCGAACGCTGCGCAACTACTGGCGTGGCTGCGCGAACGCCCGTTGTATGCGCCCTACCGTGACGAGATCGCGGGGTACGCGGCGCGGTGGAGCCTGCGGGCAGTGTTGCAACCCGGTCCCGCGTCACCAATACCTGCATACGATCCGGCGTTGGTGGCGCGGGCAGTGGCGGCGGCGGCGCAGGTGCGAATCGAGACTGCGCCACGTCATGCGCCGCTACGGACGATTACGGAATGGCTGCGCGAGATGGGACGCCCTCCGGCGGAAGCGGCGCGGCAGGCGGGGGTATCGGTCTCGCTGTTTGCCCAACTGGACCGGCGATTGATTGATGCCGAGACGATCCCGCCGACCGTCGTTGCGCGACTTGCGGCGGCGATTGAACGCAGTGTGGCGGATGTGCGCGAGTATCTGGTAGGGGGGGCGATGTTGCCAGCGGCGGCGCAATATCGCGCTGCCGCACCGCCGACCGCACGCACGCATTCGTTCGCGGACGCGGTGCGCGACGACCCGATGCTCTCTGCTGCGGAGCGCGGGGCATTGGTTGCCCTGATTGCTGCCGACCAGACCGACGCAGACGGAGCCGGATGAGCAGCCCGTGGGAGAGTGTCCGGGGGAGTGCTACCGCTGCCCGTGCCGCCGCGCTCGGTGGGGAACCGGGCGGGGTAGTTTCCCCGGCGACGCTGATCGAACGGGTGACAGCGCAGCAGGGAATTATGCTGCAATCCATTCCGGCGTGGCACCCGATGCTGTACGGGGCGCAGGCTCTCTACGACCCCGATTACCGGACGATCTGGTACGATGCCGCGCTGCACGGGGGACGGCTGCATTTCGTGCTGGCACACGAATTTGCCCATTATTTTCTGGCGCACGGCGCGGTGATTAGTGGGGAGCGCGATTACGATGCCGCCGCTGCGGAGGAGCCGACACGGGCAGGCATCCAGACGGTGGAGGGATACAGCCCGTTCGATCTGGTCGAGCGGGGGGCGAATGTCTGGGCGCGGGAGTTTTTGCTGCCGCCGGAGGTCATCGCGCCGTGGTTTCGTGACCGCACATGGGGCGGGGTGCGGGTGCCGACGGTTGCGGCTCTGGCTGCTCGCCTCGCGGTGCCGGAGGCGATGGTACGCCATCAATTGAGCCGTGCGCTGTTACTGCCGCCGCTTATTACTGCCGATGTGCCTGCTGTTCCCGCCGATGTGGTGCCGCCCGATGCGAGCCAGCACGCGGCGGCGATTGCCCCCGGCCCGGTGCTGGTGGAGGCAGGGCCGGGGACGGGCAAGACACGCACACTGGTGGCGCGGGTCGCATATCTGCTCGATAGTGGGGCGCAGCCGGAATCGTTGCTGGTGCTGACGTATAGCAACCGGGCGGCAGGGGAACTGCGAGAGCGCATCGCCCGCGCCCGCCCGGACGCCGCGCCGCGCATCTGGGCGGGGACGATTCACGCTTTCGCGCTCGAACTGCTGCGGAAATATGGCGCGGGGAAGATCGCGGCATTGCAGCCCGGTTTCGGCATCGTGGATAGCGTGGAAGCGCGGATGCGGTTTGAGGAGGCGGTCGTCGGTCTCGATTTGCGCCATTACGCGAACCTTGCGGACCCGACACGGGCATTCCCCGATTTCCTCCGTGCCATCTCCCGCGCCAAAGACGAGCGGGCGGACCCCGCTACGTACGCGCAGTTCGTTGCGGCGATGCCGGCAGGGGTTGAGCGGGAGCGAGCAGACGAAGTCGCCCGTGCATACGCCGCGTATCAAGCGATGCTGCGCGACGCGAACGGGTGCGACTATGGCGATCTGCTGATGTATGCCGTTGCGCTGCTCGAAGACGCTGCGGTGTGCGGCGCGGTGCGGGGGCAATATCAGCATCTGTTGGTGGACGAGTATCAGGATGTGAACCGCGCCACGCGGGACTTGCTGCGGCTACTGGCGGGTGACGGCGCGGGTCTCTGGGCGGTGGGCGACCCCCGGCAGGCGATCTACGGGTTTCGGGGGGCGAGTTACGGCACGATGGACGCATTTCGCGGCGAGTATCCCGGCGCGACAGTCGTGTCGCTGCGGGTCAATTATCGGTCGCGCCCGCAGGTTGTGACTGCATTCGCGGGGTTTGCAGCAACAATGGCACTCCCCGCACCGCCGGCATGGGTTTCGTCGCGGGAGGACGACCCCGGCACCGTCGTGTGGAGGGCGCACGACGATACCGACAGCGAAGCCGAGGCGATGGCGAGGGAAATGATCCGGCTGCGAGACGCGGGAGTGCCATTTCGAGAGCAGGCGGTGTTGTGCCGCACGCACGCGGTGTTGGGGCGGGTAGGGGCGGCACTGGCAGCGCGAGATATGCCGGTGCTGTATCTGGGCGATCTGTTCGAGCGACCGGAAATCCGCGACCTACTCGCGCTGGTGTCGCTGGTGACGGACGCGGACGGGCGGGGGCTGGTGCGGGTGGGGCGGTTGCCCGCGTACGATGTGCCGCCGGACGATCTGGCGCGGGTGTTGCGGGCGGCGTGGCGGGATAAAATGCCCTTTCCCGCCGCGCTCGCGCTCGGTGCAACAGAGGCGGGTATCTCGGCGGCGGGGCGGGCGGGCGTGGCGCGGATCGCAGCGGACCTCTCGGCGGCGATGGCGGGGGACGCGGGACCGGCGTTGCTACTTGCGCGGTATGTGTTCGACCGCGACGCCTATTTGCCCGCGCTTGTCGCGGAGCGTGGAGGGGCGGGGATGCAGCGGCGGCTCGCGCTCTATCAGTTTCTGGAGTTCGTCCACGGGTACGGGCAGCGCACCGGCGGAGTATCGGGCGCGGACGCGTGCGCGGCGATGTTGCGGTATGTCCGCAGTATTGAGATTGCGGGGGAGGACCGGCAGTACGGGCAGTTGCCCGCATGGGCGGACAGCATCGAGGCAGTGCGATTGCTCACGGTTCATGCGGCGAAGGGGCTGGAATTTGCGGCAGTGTTCGTGCCGCATCTTCGCACCGGGGTCTTCCCCTCGTCGCGCTCGTACGACTCCTGCCCACCGCCACCGGGGTTGATCCCCGCGCCGATTTTCGCACGGGAGCCGCGACCGAGCACAGCGAAGAAGCAATCCGCGACGCAGCCCACTGCCGCGCCGGAGCGCGACGAGACCGCCGCAGACGCGGAGGCACAGCGGGCGCAACGGCTGGAAGAAGAACGGTGCCTCTTTTTCGTCGCGCTGTCGCGGGCGCGGGAGTATCTCGCGGTATCGTGCGGGGGAATGCAGGAGAGGCAGCGGCGTAACCCGTCGGAGTTTTTCGTCCATTTCGACCTGCAGACCGCAGAAGGAGCGCACCCATGACGGTCGCTGAGACGCCGCGCTTTTTCTATGCGACGCATCTGGACGACTACGCGCATTGCCCGCGCCGGTATTACTACGATCACGAAATGGGATTCGGGGCGCAACTCGAGCGGAACGCATACCGGCAATACGCGGGGTGTGTGCGTGCAGTGCTGCGAGAGATTGCAGGGGCGAGTGCGACCGGGACGCCGATTTCCGGTAATGCCGCCGCCGAGACGCTTGCAGCGATGTGGGAGACCGACGGCCCGCCAGACTCGCATCCTTTCGCGCCGATCTACCGGGAGGCGGCGCGGGAGACCGTCGGGCGGGCAGCGGAGCGCGTCGGGATGCTTGCGGGGGAAGTACTTTGCTCATCGTGGACGGTGGAGTGCGGCGGGCATCGGGTGGGTGTATCGCCCGATCTCGTCTGGAAACCGGCGGACGGCTCCGCGCCAGTGGTGGAGCAATGGCGGACGGGCAAGCCGCGTACCGACGATGTGAAACACCCACTCTTGGCACTGTATCACCGCGCCGCCGCCGTGCATTTCGGGCGGGACGATATTGCGGTGCAGGTGTATTACACCGAGACTGACGAATGCGTTCCCGCAGACTGGGGGAAACCGCGCGGAAAGCGCGAAACGCCCGAAGCCCATGCCGCCCACAGTCGTGCGAAGCGGGTGGAGGAGTATGCGGAGCACATTGCGGGGATTGTGGCGGGGGCATTCGCGCCGGAGGTGGGCATTCATTGCCCGCGCTGCCCGTATTATTTCATTTGCGGGGCATAAAAAAACAACGGACCGGGGGACGCCCGTTGGTTCAGGCGTTGTGGCAGGTGGGTGCGGCTTCCTGTTATCCGGTTGCCATCCCCGCAGCGCGTCCCCGCGATCTGTTGTTAAGCGGAGTATCGCGGGGACGCATGAAGGAGAGATGAGGACGCACTGAAAAGGTGCTGAGCGTTTTGCCGCACCGGATATTCCGCTATTCCCCTCCGTATCCTACGGAGATGGGCGGCGGGTAAGCATGAGTGGCACAGATCGGGCGGAGGTGCGATGCTACGGCAAGAAAGTCGTACCCCGCCTGCTCTTTGTGTGACTCGGTCGGGGTAGTTGCGTTAGTGGGTGTTGGAGCGTGGAGGACACGTTGAGAGAGTATGCGGAAACGCCTCGTGCGGTGCAATCGGGCGGCGTGGATGCGGACGACCCCGCTGGCGCGTCGCCAGATTATGCGGCGCTGACCCGGACAATCACCGCGCAGGACGCGCACCTCGACGCGCTGACGGCGCAGCTACGTCTGCTCCACGCGAGCGCAGACGAACGCCGCGAGCGATACCGTGCGGCGCAGGCGTTGCTCTTGGATCGCGACGAAGTGATCGCAGCACTGAACGACCGGATTTCCGCGCTCGCGGATGAGTATTACCGGAGCGTGCAGGCGATCATCCGCGAAAAGGACGCCTACACCGAGGAGATCATCGCGCAGAAAGATGCATATGCGGCGGATGTGATCGCCATGAAAGAACGCGAACTTGCGCTCACGGTAGAGAATAAGGACGGATACGTCGCGGAAATTATTGTGCAAAAAGATGCGTATATTGCGTCTCTTCAGGTAGCCATTCAGCGAGCAGAGGCGATAGAAGCAGCGGATGCTGCCCGCGAGGCGCGTATCGCCGCGCTGGAAGCCGCACTGGCAGTGCAACGGCAGGCACACATCGCACAAGTGGAGGGGAGCCGGGAAGTGACGGTGTCATTGATGCGGCAAACCCGCGCCTTCGATGAAGCCGAACGGCGGCACAACGAGGAAATGGAGGCATTGCTGCGGCATATGGACGAGAAAAACGTGCATATCGCGGACCTTGTTGCGCGGCTGCACGCGGCGGAGCGGGGGCGCGGCGTGCGTGCCACCCTCCATCGGAAGTGAGGGAGAGGCGATGATGCGTTGCTCGATCATTCTTCCGGTGCAGAATCGTGCCTCGCTCACGCGGCAGTGTCTCCATGCGATTCTCGATTACCCGCCTGAGGATGCGGAGATCGAGGTGATCGTAGTAGACGACGGGTCGCAGGACGCGACCCCGGCGGTGCTGACGGCGTTCGGCGCCCGTATTCGTCGAATTACGCACAGTGCCGCGACTGGCTTTGCTGCCGCGTGCAACGATGGGGCAGCCGCCGCGACCGGTACGCATCTCGTCTTCCTCCATCACGATGTGATCCCGCTGGTGGGATGGCTCGACACGCTGGTGCGCTTTGCCGCCGCCCATCCGGATGCAGCGGTTGTGGGAAGCAAGCTGCTCTTTCCTGACGATACGGTGCAACACGCGGGTATCGTCATCGGGCAAGACGGAGAGGCGCACCACATGTATGCGGGGTGGCCATCCGATCACCCCGCTGTGAATGTGTCGCGGCGGTTTCAGGCAGTGACGGCGGCTTGTGCGTTGGTGCGGCGCGATGCGTTCGATGCGGTGGGCGGCTTCGACCCGGCATTTCGCGGCGGGATGGGAGATGTAGACCTCTGTTTGCGGATGGGCGAGCGTGGGGAGGCGGTGCAGTATTGCCACGAGAGCGTGCTTTATCATCTCGATTCGCGCCCCGCCAGTAGTGGTGCAATGGACGACACCGACGCGCAGGACGCCCGGTTGTACCGGAGCCGGTGGGCATATCGCGTGCGCCCGGACGATGTGCAGTATTACCTCGATGACGGGGTACTCGCGTTCGCCTACGAAGAAACATATCCCTTGAGGGTGCGACTTTCGCCGTTGCTCGCGGTTGCTGACGATGCGGACGATGCAATTGCCGACGAGACCGACCGCCTGCTTGCGCGGCGGGCGGCGCAGGTGCGGGCATTGCTGCGGGAGAATATCCGGCTCAAATTGCGGATGCAGGAGGGGGAACTCGCGGGGGACGAGGCGATCCCCCCGGCGGCATTCTGGAGCATTGACGGATGACCGCAGCGGCATCGGTGGGGAAGTGCGCCGCCTGCACCGTCATCACGAAAAACTATCTTGCCCATGCGCGGGTGATCGCGGAATCGTTCCAGCGGCATAACCCGACGGTTCCCTTTTTCGTGTTGCTCGCTGACCGCTTGGATGGGGCGTTCGTGCCGGACGACGAGCCATTTACCTTGATCGAAGTTGCGGAGATCGCGGTTCCCGATCTGCTCCGGCTGGCGTTTCAGTATACGGTTTTCGAGTTCAGCAATGCGTTGAAGCCGTTCTTTCTGGCGCACCTCTTCGCGGCGTACGGGTTCGATAAACTTATCTACTTCGATTCGGATGTGCAGGTGCTCGGCTCCCTTGCGCCGCTCTACGCGCAGCTTGACACGGCGTCGGTACTCCTGACGCCGCATATTTTCGCGCCGTTGCCGGACGACGGAGCGCAACCGAGCGAACTGAATATTCTGCAGACCGGCACGTACAACCTCGGCTTTATCGCGGTAGCCAACACCGTGAACGGTAGGGCGTTGCTCGCATGGTGGGGGGAGCGGCTCCGGCACGAGGGGTATCTGGCAGTGGAGCGGGGGATGCATGTAGATCAGCGATGGATTGATCTCGTTCCCAGTTTTTACCCCGATACGGTGCTGCTGCGCGAACCGGGCTGCAATGTGGCGTACTGGAACCTTCCGCAGCGCACTGTCCGGGGGACAGGGGACGCGATGCGCGTCAATGGGGAGCCCGCGTACTTTTTCCATTTCAGTGGGTTCGACCCCGAACATCCCGACATCTTTTCGCGGCACGAGAACCGCCTACGCCGCGATGCGATCGGGGATGCTGCGTTGCTGTACGAGGGGTACGCTGCCCTGCTGATTGAGCACGGCTACCGCGATGTGCGCCGGATGGCGTATGCGTTCGGGGAGTTCGACAACGGGGTGCCGATCCCGCCGATTGCCCGCTCGATCTATGCCGATCTTGGCGATGCGGTGCGCGACTTCGACGACCCATTTATCGCGGCGATACCCGGTTCGTTTTATGCGTGGCTCAATGCGGACCTCAGCGGCGGCACTGACCCCGTGCGGGCGATGACACGGCTCTGGTATGCGATCTATTCGCGCCGCGCCGATCTGCACACGCGCTATCCCGACCCGCTCGGACGCGACCGTGATGCGTTCCTTGCATGGGCGGAAACGACGGGCAAGGACGAATACCGCATCGCGGACGCATTCGTGCCGACGCTTGCGGGCAAAGACGCGGCAGAAAGTGCGCGACCGCTACGGTCGGGACAGACTGCATTCGGTATGGCGGTGATCGGGGCGACGACTGTGGGCGATGCGTCCGGGGAGGCGGTGCGACCGACGGTGCGGGCGATTGCCGCCGCCCGCATTCCGTACGCGCTCACCGATTCGTATACGGTGGTGCCGACAGGTGCCGACGAGACGCCGTATGCGTTCACGCTGACGGTGCTCAATCCCGCGTCTGCGACGACTGCGGCGGCGATTCACAACCCGCCCGCCGATGGGCGATACCACATTTGCCGCCTTGTGTGGGATCGTCCGGTCTTCCCCGCCCCGTTGCAACATCGCCTGCGGCACTTCGATGAAATCTGGGTCGCATCGTCGTTCGTGCGTGATGCGCTGGCAGCGGTGGTCGCGGTGCCGGCTGTTGTGGTGCCGTACGCGGTCGCCGCCACACCGCCGGATGTGGTACAGCAGGGATACGCGGGTATTCCGCCGGCAGCATTCGTCGTGCAGGCGGCGTGCGATTTCGGACGGGGGACGGGGCGCGACAACCCCCTCGGCATGATCGAGGCATTCCGGCGAGCATTCGCGCCGCACGACGATGTGTTACTTCTGCTGCATATCGTCCGTGCGGATCGCGCTCCTGCCGCGTTGCGGGCAGTGCAGGAGATGGCGCGGGGCGTGCGGGTGCGGATCACCGCCGGTGCCGCGCTCAGTGAGCAGCGAGCCGATTGTTTCCTCGCGCTGCATCGCACGGAAGAGTTCGGACTGTCGCTGGCGGAAGCGATGCGGGGAGGAACGCCGGTCATCGCCACGGGCTACGGCGGCAACACCGATTTTATGACCGCCGAGAACAGTTATCTTTGCCGGTATGCAATAACGTCCGACAGCAGCGATGGTGGGGCATGGGCGGAGCCTGATCTCGATCACGCCGCCGCGCTGCTGCGCCATATCTTCGTGGAGCGGGATGCGGCGCGGGACGTGGGAGCGCAGGGGCGGCGCGACATCACGGCGCAGTTGCTTCCGGCGACGGTTGGTCAGACAGTCGCGGCGCGGCTGCGGTCGCTCTTTGGGGAACTGTCGTAAGCGGGGGGCGACATCACGAGGAGGACGCGACCGCCGCGAGGACTGCATCGGTCGTTGTGACCGTGGCGAACTCGCCGTGCAGGTTCATCAGCGTAATGGCGTGGATGGTCTCGGCGGCATAGTGCGTCCCGTCTATGCCGATGCCGTCGTAGGCGGCGGTCGCATCCCCGACGACGTAAGTATCGAAGCCGAGGTTGCCCGCCATACGCGCGGTGGATTCCACACAGTGATTCGCCACGAGACCTGTGATGACGAGTATCGTGATCTCCGCACCGCGCAATCGTGCATCGAGATCGGTGCCGATGAACGCACTGTGAAAATGCTTGGGAATCAGCCATTCATCGGGCAGCGGCGCGACGATCTGCTTGATGGCGTTGCCGGGTTGACCGGGTGCGAAGGGGGAGGCGGGGTTGAGCGAATCGTCGCGGATGTGGATGCATCTGCGCCCGCTTGCCCGCCATGCGGCGAGGAGGCGAGCGATATTCGCCTCGGCGTCGGGATTGTTGCGCGGCGGTCTTCGCGGGTCGTCCAGTGCTTCTTGAACATCAATCACCAGTAGGGCGGCGGTCTCCGGGAGCAGCATATTCTTCCTCATCTTTCGTTCGTTGTCGCGTCGTCACGGCATCGGATGCGGGGAGTATCGCACCTGCATAGTGCGATTATTGCAAAGCCAGAGCAGACGGCATATCGCGTTGCAGGTGCGCTGCTGAATACGGAGTATCGCTGTGTGGGATTCGATAGAGGAGGCACAATGGCGGTGAAGTTGATCTACTCGGTGACCACGTCGCTCGATGGCTATATCGCCGATGAGACGGGCAATTTCGACTGGGCGGAGCCGGATGAGGAGGTGCATCAGTTCTTCAACGATCTGGAACGGTCGGTCGGTACATACCTGTATGGACGCCGGTTGTACGAGGTGATGGTCGCGTGGGAGACGATGCACACGTTGCCTGACCAGCCGCCCGTCATGCAGGACTACACGGAGATATGGCAAGCAGCGGAAAAAATCGTGTACTCCACGACGCTGGCGGCGGCGTCCAGTGCCAAGACGCGGATCGAGCGAGTGTTCGACCCCGAAGCAGTTCGGCAGATGAAAGCGACCGCAGTACAGACGATCACTGTGGGCGGTCCCGGCCTCGCCGCGCACGCGCTCCGGGCGGGGCTAGTGGACGAGTGTTGCCTGTTCATCTCGCCCATTGTGGTGGGGGGCGGCACTCCGTCTCTGCCTGACCGTATCCGCCTGCATCTCGAACTCTTGGACGAACGGCGGTTCGGCAACGGCGTGGTGTATCTCCACTACCGCATCAGAGCCTGAGAAGACCGCATCGCCGGGTGCGGATGGCTACGAAGACCGAAACTGCTACATGGTCGGGAGGGCGAACGCCGACCAGCGATCATCCGTGGTTATTCGGCGTGCTCGGACGAAGGCGGGTAGGGGTGGGGCATGCCGTGCGGGTCGGTCACGGTGGCGGTGCCGTCGGCGTGAAGGGCAAGGTACTGCGGACCGACCGGGACTTTGCCGTAACCGCCGGGAATTTCTAACATATACGTCGGCAGACAGAGACCGGAGACGCGCCCGTGCAATGTCCGCATCAGGGCTTGCCCCTCCGCGAGCGAGGTGCGGAAGTGCGCCGTGCCGCGTGCGAGGTCGCCGTGATGGAGATAGTACGGCTTGACGCGCAATTCGACGAGCCGCCGGAGAAGGGCTTCCATCGTATCAGGTGTGTCGTTGATCCCGCGCAGCAAGACAGACTGATTGAGCAGCGGGATTCCCCGATCCGCCAGCGTGTCGCACGCCTCCTCGACCGCCGGCGTTATTTCCTGCACATGGTTGATATGCAGTACGACATAGGTTGTGGTGCGCGGGGTGCGGGTGGGGGCGAGGAGACGGGCGAGAGTGTCGGTCACGCGGGAGGGAAGGACGACCGGCACCCGCGTGTGGAAGCGCACGACTTTGACATGCGGGATCGCCCGGAGTTCGCCGAGCAACATCTCCAATTTGCCGTCACCGAGGGTGAGCGGGTCGCCGCCGGAGAGGATGATTTCCCAGATTTCATCGTGGGCGCGGATGTAGTCGAGGGCAGCCGCAAGTTCGGCGCGGTCAAGTGCCTGCGCGGGGTCGCCGACGGCGTACCGCCGGAAGCAGAAGCGGCAATAGACGGCGCAGGTGTGAGTCGGCTTGAGCAGGGCGCGGTCAGGGTAGCGGTGCGTAATGCCTCGCACCGGGGTGTGCGGCTCGTCGCCGATGGGGTCGTACCATTCGTCCGGCAATACGGTGAGTTCGTCGGCGGTCGGGACGACGGTGCGCCAGATGGGATCGGTTGTATCGTTCGTGCGGACGGCGGCGAGATAGGCGGGTGGGGCTTTCGCTGCGAAGATGGCACGCACGGCGTCAGTGGTGGCGATCTCGGCGGCGGGAATGAGACCCTGCGCCGCGAAATCCTCTCCGGTGTGCAGTGTGCGCTGCATCTCGTCCACCCACTGTTCCATGCCGCGCCCGCTCCTCTGTGTCACATATCCCGTATGGTACATTTCTCCAGCAAGGGAAGTGTAGCACCACGCTCGATGGACGTATCTGCGCCAACTATTGACGATTTATGTCCATCTGTTCGTTCATCCTTATCCGTGCTACTCTAACTACCGATAAGTAAACCTTATCGGTAGTTAGAATCTTAGGAACAGGAGCCGTCACGGATGGAAATGCATCACGCGACACACATTGCGCTCGCGGGCGATGCGGTGGTCTCCACAGAGACGGCGGACCGTACTCGTGCATATATCGCGGCGGCGACGGCGACGAGTACGCGGCGGGCATACCGGAGCGACTGGGCGGATTTCGTACGGTGGTGTGACACGTACGGGTTGATGTCGCTCCCTGCAACGCCGGAGACCGTCGCGCTGTATCTCGGTGCGCTTGCTGCAGTCGCAAGGGTGAGCACGGTGGGGCGGCGCACAACGGCAATCGGGAAGGCGCATCGGGCGGGTGGCTTCCCCGACCCGGTCCGAAGCGAGGCGGTGCATCTGACGATGCGCGGTATTCGCCGGACGCACGGCATCGCCCCCGCGCAGAAATCGCCCGCGTTAGTTCCCGATTTGCGCCGCATGCTTACCGTGCTACCGGAGACGCCCCGCGGTGTGCGAGATCGTGCGCTGTTGTTGCTCGGTTTCGCAGGAGCGTTTCGCCGCTCGGAACTCGTCGCGCTCGATGTTGCCGACCTCGCGTTCGGTGGAGACGGTCTCACCGTCACGGTGCGTCGCTCGAAGGGGGACCAAGAAGGCGCGGGTACGCGCAAAGGGATACCGTTCGGGAGATATGCGGAGACGTGTCCGGTGATGGCGGTGCGCGGCTGGATGGATATGTCATGTGTTATGGAGGGCCCGATTTTCCGCCCTATCAACCGGCATGGCCAGATCGGGGCGGCGCGGTTGGGGGATCGGGGGGTCGCGCTCGTTGTCAAGCGGGCGGCGGCGGCGGCGGGTCTCGATCCCGCGCAGTATGCGGGGCATTCGTTGCGAGCAGGGCTGGCAACGGCAGCGGCAGCAGGAGGCGCACAGGAGCGCGACATCATGCGCCAAACCGGACATCGCAGCGTGCAGATGGTGCGCCGCTACATCCGCGATGGCGAACTCTTCCGCGACAATGCCGCCGCCGCCGCTGGGTTGTAGCGACGGCGAATTGGGAAAGCGCACGGTGAAAGCAAGGGATGAGGAGATGCCATACGCGAAATGTGTCCGCTAGAGTTCGCGAGCGATGAGAACCTCGGTAAACGCCTCTTTGAGGAGATCGGGGATAGTGGTAGGAACGAGACCACCGTCGCCACCGATGACCCAGAAACGGAACCCGAGCCGACGGGCATAATCGAGAAGATCGGCGGAAGTGGCGCGGATATTGCCCCAGTATGGCGCGTATTCCAGCATCACACGGATGTGTGGGTTCGCGGTGAGGATGCCTTCCATGCCTCGAAGAATGGGTGCTTCGCTGCCCTCGGCGTCAATCTTGACGAAATCTACATGGGCAGTTTTGCCGAGCATAGTATCGAGCGAGACCACCTCGACTTCGACATGGGAAAAATACCCGGCGAGGGCGGGGGGAATATCGCTGTCGCCCCAGACGATATTCGAGTTTGTCGTGTAGACATCGCTGCGTTGCAGAGTGATTGTACCGTCGGTGTCGGAAACCGCCTTGTTGTAGACGTGCGCGATGCCGGACAGCCCATTAATGACGATGCTACGCTCCAGATGGCGGAAGGTGTTCTCATTCGGCTCGAAGGCGTAGTAAGTTCCGGTGCTCCCAACCGTGCGTGCGCCGATCAGTGTGAAATAGCCGAAGTTCGCGCCGACTTCGACAACCGTCATACCGGGACGCAGTTGGCGCAGGAATGCCTGCGTCACATGCCCTTCCCACACCCCATCGGCGATGATATGCGGGGTAAAACCGATATCGCGGCTGTCCACGTACATGCGCGTGTTCCAGACAGTGTTCGTGAGAACGGTGTGATCGCCGACGTAGGTCGTGGAGCGTGGTTGTGCGATGCGCATCTGGTCTTGGAGGTCGGCAACCTGCTGCTGAAGGGCAGCGACTTGGTGCGATAGATCCGCCTCGCGTTCGTGCGTCTTGTGGACCATATGCGGGAGATCGCGCAACCCGAGAAGCCCGCGGACGACCGGGATACGACGCAATACCACCGGAATTCCCCCACTTTCAATACATCAATCGCCCCGTACATGTGGCGCATTCACGGGCAAGAATCATAGCGTAGTATAACCCGCCCAATACTGTCAAACGCCCGTATGGTTCGGGCGTGTCGAGAAGGGCAGAGGAGAGTAATGCCAGTAGGCGTGTTGCCAGTTGTCTCGCGGAGGTCGTGCGGGCAAGTGGCTCACACGACTTCGATCTCGACCGCCTGTGGTGGCTGGTAATACGAGCGACCATCCTGCGCGACGATTTTGATGGTGAGGAGATGCCTGCCCGGTGTCAGGGTGTCGGTGGGAATATCGGCACTGAACCCGGCGCGCAGATACGCGGGCTTGCCGAGGGATTGCGCGACATCGGGGCGTTCCGCGCCATACGTTGCGGGGATGTCAACTGCATTGTCTATCGAGATCGTCACGCCACCCGCCGGGGCATTATTGGGAGCGTCCACCGCCCAGCCGCGCACACGCAACGGCGTACCGCGTACGACACGTACAGTGGCGTTCGTGCGCTGCAGTATCTCGATATCGTTGACGGTATCGAGCGAGAACGGCGTTTGCGCGACAGCGGTGGGCAGATTTGCCGCGCTGCGTGGAGAGAGGGGAGAGGCGACAACACTCGGAGGGACGGTGGGTACTACGGTAGGTGCGGTGGTAGGCGGGGAAGGCTGGCGCAGCAACACCACGAACGCGATTGCAATGAACCCGAAAACCGCCACGGTGGTGATAATCCCGCCTATTCCTCGTCGCACTACGGGATCCCCAATCTTGTCATCTGCCTGTCCGGACACTCCGCAGGGCTGCGCGGCGACTGTATCCTCCTACCTGCGTCGTGTCAATCCGTCGTGCAGCTCGCCCGTGTATAATCCTCACGGGCGGGATACATACGCGAAACAGTGGGAGGACCGATGAGTGTAGTGACGCGGCGGCCAGCGGAAAATGTGCCTCCTACTATCGCACTTCCCCGAACACAGACCGTGGGTAATACGTTTACCGAGCGTCTTCTCCGGCCATTTCTCGTCTCCGCAAGTTCGGGAGAGAACTTCGCGTATTTGGACGGCATCCGCGCGGTCGCGCTGCTCACGGTAATGATCTTCCATTGCTGGTATCTCTCCGGGCAACCGCAGATTGCCCTACCCCTACCCTTCGGGGCAGGAATGCTCGATTTCACGCCGCTGTTCCTTGCGGGCGGCTACGGCGTCAACCTCTTTTTCGTACTCAGCGGGTTCCTGCTGTCGCAGTCATGGATAAAGGCGGATTACGCGGGCAGACCGAGACCGAGCATTCTGCGCTATGCCCGCCTGCGGTTTTTTCGCATCGTCCCTGCGTATTACTGCTGCTTGTTCCTGATGATCCTGTTTCTTTGTCCGGCGTTTATTGCCCCAGAGACGGTGTACAGCGCGTTCGGCATACGGGTTGTCGGCTCGTATCTGCTCTTCCTTCAGTATTATTCACCCACTACCGCAGGTTCTCTCCCGATCAACGGGGCATTGTGGACGCTGAGCATCGAGATGTTGTTCTATCTTACGCTTCCACTGGTAATTCCTTTGTTCCTCCGGAATCGCTGGCTGATCGCGCTGCCGCTGACGATTGCGGCGAGCGTGACGTGGGCGTACCTCTGCCAAAATGCGCTCGGTGGTTTCATACACGCGGTCACCGGCTCCGCACCGACGCCGGGTATACGTTTTTTCATGCATCAGCAGTACCCGGGGCATTTCGCGGAATTCGGGTTCGGAATTGCGCTGGCGAATCTCGCGGTGCGCCGCAAGATGGGCCTAGGCATGGGGCGGGTCTTTCGCGCCGCGACGAGAGAGGGCGCGGCGGCAGTCTACTTCGCGGTTGGAGTCGCGCTTGTACTCTTTTGCATGAAGAAGGTCTCCGAGCCGGGGCTGGTGATGAGTGTGTACTTGCGCGATGTCGCCGTCGCGTTGGGATACACGCTGATGATTGCGGGGGTGCTCTGGGGCGGGATGCGATTCCAGCGTATCTTCAGCGCGGTCCCGTTGCAATTTATCGGGCTGATCTCATACTCGATGTACCTCTGGCACTTCCCGATCATCTACATCCAGAATCGGTTCCCGCAAGTCGCCGCACTGCCACCGTTCGAGCGGTTCGAGCGGGTGACGCTGTTCGCGCTGGTCGCGACCACACTCCTCAGTATCTGCTCGTATCTTGCAGTGGAGAAGCCGTTCTTGCGGATGGGGCGGCGGGCGGCAGCTGCGCCCTCGATCCCCCCCGCAACCGACCTCGCCGCGGATCACGCAACGCCGTAGCGTCGTACTCCCCCCGCCCACAGTTAGCGGTGTGGGGGAAGCGGCAATGGTGTCGGCATCGCGCCTCCGCTTCCGGTAGTGCTGACGGGTCTGGGCAACGGGAGCGGCTGTGGGGTCACGCTCGGTAACGGAGGAGCGGTCGGTCGCAGGGGCGGTAGGGGCGCGAGCGGTACCTCGACCGCTCCCACATCACACGCTGCCCCCTGCGGGCGGGTGACGCCGCGCTGATCGGCACTGGGGCAACCCGTACCACCTGTATCAATCGCGGGACTGTCGGGGGCTGGCAGGTAGGTGGGGGTGCGCCCGCCGTTGTCGCCGATCGGACCGAGGCGAGGATCGAGCGGGGCGGCAGCGGTGCCGACCTGATTGCCATTCACGCCGTTCATGAAGGGCGGCTCATCGGGGAAAGCGAAGGGCTCTTGATAGGGGGTACCGATCAGGTTGTGGTCGCCGCTCATCGTCCTGACCGTCGAACTGAGATCGTAGACGCTATTGCCGGCAACAATGGAGCCGACGAGGGAGAGTTCGTTGGCGTCAAGGCTATAGCCAGACCTTGGAATGATGATACCGCCCGACGTATTGGCGGTGATTGTGCTGCTCGTCACCGATGTAGTGCTGACAACGAGCATGCCCTGGCTCTGGTTGCGGCTGACGGTGCTATTCGTCATCCGCATAAAGGAGTAGCGACCGCACACACAGATGCCGCCGGCACGATTTGCCATATTGTCGCTGATCGTGCTGCGGGCGATGTTCAGCACGGTTTTTGAGCGGTCGGGATCGTAGGCAGGAGAGTAATAGATGCCCCCGGCCTCCCCGACCTCAGCATAAATCCCGCCTCGACCACCCGCGGCGAGGTTGCCAGTGATCAAACTGTCAATGATCGTTCCCCCGCTGATAACCATGCCCCCTCCGTAGGTTGCCGTGTTGAACCCTACTGTACTCCCGGTGAGGGTAATGAAGGAGGGAGCCCCCCGGACGCCGTAATACTGGCGATACCACCGCCACTGGTACCGGCTTGATTTCCCCGCACCACGCCCGACATTGTGAGGATGCCAGACACGTTAGCGATACCGCCGCCGTAATACTGCGAGATGCAGTACTCCACGAGGACATCCGTGAGCGTCAGCATACCGAAGTTCTGCACGCCCCCGCCCGTTTCGGCGTAGCCGTGGCGCACCGCCAACCCGCTGATCGTCGCGGTCACTCCCGCGTTCACCTGCAACACCCGGTGCCCGTCCGTGCCGCCTGTGTTCCCCCCGTCCAGCACGAAGTTGCTCGACCCCGGCCCCACAATAGTCACATTCTTGGTCAGGGTCAGCGTACTCGACAGCGCCACGACCCCGACGAATCCGGGTGCGAAGGTGATCGTGTCGCCGGGTGCGGCGTCGGCAATCGCTTGCCGCAACGAGCTGGGGCCGCTATCGGCGGTGGTCGTCACGACCACGCCTGCCGACGACGACGGAAATGCGGGGAGCAGGGTACACGCCGCCAGCACCATCGCCAGCATCCATCGCCCTGCTCGCCCCGCCTCCGCGCTTGATCGTATTCATCGTTGCCGTTCCTTTCCCCAAGGTCCCTGATTCGCTGTAGTGAGTATATCGCTTCGTAGGAGGGGCAGGGATTACCGCCGCCGTATCGGCACGACATCCGGCGGCGCAGCCGTCGTGCCGCTGGGCAGGCGGACGGGCGGCGCCACAACCGGCGCGGCAACGGTAGTTGCGGACGCGGGGTGTCTGCTAGGTGTGACTTCGACATACGTGTACGCTCTGGCAAGCCTCACGCTCGCGGCTCCAGCGTTCGCAACGACGACATCAACGACGGCGGACGTATTAGCGGGAGTAACGGCGATAATGGTCGTGCTGTTGACAACGGTAACGCTTGTAGCCGCCACGCCACCGAATGTAACACTTGCGCCCGCGACGAAATTACCTCCGGAGATGGTAACACTGGTACCGCCAGTCGTTGGGCCAGTTATAGGGGAGATGCCAAAGAGCGTGACCGTGGGATTCGGCGCAGTTTCGTATGCGCCGATGTCGCACGCCGGACCCTGCGGACGGGTGACACCACGCTGATCCACGCCGCTGACAGGTGCGGCACGGCAGGTAGTGGCGTCCCCCGCATCAATCGCGGGGCTTCCGGGGAGCAACGCGAGGGTTTCGGTAGGACCGATATTGCCATTGTTCTGCAAGGGACCGAGACCGGGGTTCCCGTGACGGTCGGTAGATTGACCGAAACCACACCCGTTACCGCTATCGAGATTGTTCCCGTTGGACGTGGTGACCGCCTGCACCGTGTAGAGACAGTTCGCGTAGCCGGGAGTGGTATCGGTGTTCATCCCTACGATCGTGTTGCGGTAGGTCGTTGTGCCGCCGCTCAGTACGCCGCCGCCTGAACGCGCCGCAGAGTTGTTCGCAATAGTGCTATTGAGGACAGTCAAATTCGCATTCGCGATTGTTCCGTTCCCGTCGCGCAGGTTGTAGATACCGCCGCCGTCTACGGCAGCGGTGTTACCGCTGACCGTGCTATTGACGAGCGTGGTCGTCGAGTTTTCCGACTCGATCGCTCCGCCGAGACCGCACGCCACGCCCCCGGTAATCGCCAGCGGACAATTTGTGTTGACCGCCGTGTTACCACTCAGGGTACTCTGCACGAGCGTGAGGGTGGTCGTCGGGGTAGATTGCGGGGCGAATGTCTCGTTGTAGATCGCCGCGCCGAAAAAGGCAGTATTGCCGCGCAGGGTGCTCTGGGTGATCGTGAGGCTGCCCTCGTTATTGATGATTGCCCCGCCTTCGTACGCGCTATTACCGATCATGGTAACCCGTGTGAGCGTTGCAGTACCAAGCGTGCCGTTGACGATTGCGCCGCCGTTGCTGATCTGCCCTTCGCGGGCGAGCGAATTATTCGTGAAGGTGGAATCGCTGATAGTGAGTGTGCTTGCCACAGGAACGGCGAGGATCGACGCCGCACCGCTGTAGATCGCCCCGCCAGTCAGCGCGGCACTCGGCGTAGAGATGCCGGCGCGATTGCCGTCGAAGGTGCTGCCGGTGATCGTCAGGTTGCCCGTGTTACGGACTGCACCCGCGCTATCGCCGGTCGCGACATTGCCGCTGACGGTGCTGTTCGTAAGGGTCATGGCCCCCTTAGGGTCGTTGACGATTGCGCCTGCATACTGCGCCAAGTTATTCGTGATGCTACAGGTAGTGCAGTTCACGGTACCCGCGAGGCCACTGGTAGAATCGAAGAAGTTGTAGATTGCACCGCCATAGGTATTCGCACTATTCCCGGTCATCGTGACATTGGTGAGGTTTGCCGTAATATTCGCGCCAACAAATAATGCTCCTCCGCCCGGCAAACCGTTTCGACCGACGGCGCTGCCTCCCGTGATTCGTACATTGTTCAAATTAAAGGTAAATGTACTGCCCGAATTAGGTACGCTGGGGAAATACGAATGCGCCTCGAACACTTGGTCATTGAGTCCCTTGATAATCGTGCTCGACGCTGGATCCGACCCCGCTCCCGCGCCATTAATGGTAAGCGTGTTCACGATCTGCAAATCACGGGTCGGCGTATTCGGCGCGGCATAGTTGCCGCTCGCGAGCGGGTCTATATCAAGGGTATAGGTTCCGGCGGGTATGTTGATGATATCGGCGGCACCATCCGTGTTTGCCTCTTGGATCGCCGCCCGCAACGAGCAATGACGGGTGGCAGTCAGGCACAGACCGTCACTCGCGTTTACATCCTTCTCGTCGGCGGTGGTGTCCACAGTGAAGGTTCGCGCCGCCGCGACACGGTAGGAAGCAGGGAGTACAACACCTCCCAATGCGAGCATGCAGATCAAGACCCCAACCACGAATCTTCCCACAGCGGCACCTCCGATATCACATCACTTTTAAACGCGCACCATGCCAAATACGTGCCGGTGCCTCTTCTGCTGTCCGTGAATGCATGCGACCTAAATACTCACACATACTATTAAACATAATATCCTATAAATGCAATAGATATAGATTTGTAGGTTGCTGGTGCGTATGCGGGTCAACGATACAACCCCTTCACCGCCATCTCGTCACGCGCACGCGCCGCCGCCTGCGGGGTGAGCGATTCCTGCCCCGCTGCCCACGCCACGAAACGGCGAGTGCCTTCTGCGAACGAGACCTCCGGCGGGCAGCCGAGACCGTGCGTGAGCCGTGTAATGTCGGCGTAGCAGTGGCGGATATCTCCGACGCGATATTTGCCACTGACCGTCATCGGCACCGTGCGCCCCATCACGGCACAAAGCGTCTCCGCGACGGCGCGTACGCTGATACGCTCCCCCATACCGACATTGACGATGGCGTCGGGTGGGGCAGGATGTGTCACGGCTGCAGCAGTTGCGGCGACGACATCGTCTACATACACGAAATCGCGGCTCGGCAACCCGTCCTCGAACAGCAGAATCGGTTCTCCACGCTCGATTAGCCCATAGAAGGTACAGATGACGCCGGTGTATGGGTTCGTGAGTGCCTGACCGGGACCATACACATTCTGGTAGCGAAGTACGACCGGGGCGATACCGACTGCCTCGCACGCAAGCGTGACGAGCTGCTCCTGCGATTGTTTGTGGCTGGCGTAAATGCTGCGCGGCTGGAGCAGGGCAGTTTCGTGCGTCGGGATCGGGGTGAGCGGTGCGGCGGTCGTGGCGTCTTCCACCTCCCAGCGGTGCGCCGCGAGTTGTGCCTCGGTGCGCTCGGCGGGGTGCGCGACGGTGCCATCGGCACGGCGGTACTGTCCTTCACCATAGACCGAACGAGAGGACGAGAGGACGACCCGCCGCACATCGTGCCGTTCGTTGACGAGATGATGCAGTAGCGTGGCGGTGCCACCGATATTTGTGTCGGTATACCGGGCGATTTCGTACATGCTCTGCCCGGTGCCGGTCTCTGCCGCAAGATGCACCACTGCGTCTGCCCCGGTGATCGCGCGGGCGACCGCTGCCGAGTCTCGCACATCGCCGCGTACGCACTCGGCGACGGCCTCTAGCGCGGGATCAAATGCGCCAGTCGGGTGGATTTGCGGCGTCAGGGCATCGAGGACGACGACGTGATGCCCGTCTGATGCGAGGCGCACCGCCAGCTTCGACCCGATAAATCCCGCCCCGCCCGTAATGAGTACGCGCATTCGCTCCCCTCCCTCGCTCGGTCTTTTCTATTCCTTCCCGGATGCTATCCGCCCACGACAGACGGACGAGGCGGCATCCGGCTCACCGTGCGACAACGATGAGCCGGATGCCGCCTCAAGGGGCAAAAGTGCCCATGACTGGAACGATGCTACGACCGCCGCTTCGGGGCGTCTGGCAACTTGATATCGGTAACTTTGCTCAGATCAGTATGCGACGCCTGCGGTCGCGGCTTCTCTACCTTTGCGAGGCGATCTGCTTTGACATCGGTGCGCTTGACAGCGACGCGCCAGTTGAAGATGAGTGATGAGGTGCCGCCCTGCATCTCACGGACACTAAACCCGGTTGCGGTCTTGTTGGTAACGTACAACCCTTTGCAATCCCCCTCTGCGGAGAGGAATGTGAGGTAGTTGTCCATTTTGACGATGCCCGCAAACTCGGCGTCAATTTTCACGTCTGCCTTGCCACCGACGAGTTTCGCCTGTCCGTAGTCGGTCAGCCACGATTCCGGGGATTCCTCGCAATAGACAAGGCGGTGCGACCCATCCGTGTGCGCCAATGCCGCGCTTTTGGTGCCGAAGACGGAAAAGTTACCACTTACCGCCACCGGACCGTAGAAGAGGCCCGCGTATGCCCCGGCGACGCCTGCCAGACCAACACAGCCCGCATAGGAGGCACCGCTCCCCGCTGGCGGGGCAAAGTTGCAGGTACCAACGACGCCGCTACCGCTTTGGGAGAGACCGACAAGCCCGGTGCCGCCCGCCGTGACGCCGAAATTCGCGCCATACAGTGCGATGGTTCCCGACGCGGTGCTGCCCGTTTGGATCGTGCCGAGCACGCCGAAGCGCGAATTGGAGATACCAACAAGCCCGTACGACGAATCCGAGGTGCCGTACAGACCTGCGCCGCCGATGGAAGAACCAACCACCGCCGAACCGCCCGTTGACTGCCCGAATACTCCGGTGCCGTTCGTTGCGACGCCCGCCACTCCCTGACCGTTTCGGTTGTCGTTGCGACCCAGCACACCGGAGTTGTTCGCGTTGGTTGTATATCCCTGAATTGCATCTAGAGACGTGTCGAACACGATAGGGTCGGGGTTCGGGACATAATTGTGACGCACGCGGAAACCCGCCTGCGTCCCGGTGGAAGAGAGCAATGTTGTCAGGCTAGTGGCTTGATTGTTGGCGGGGACAGACACATCACTCGTGCCACCGATCTGGATAAAGTTCCCGTCGGCTGCATCCACCGATTCCGGTGCCTTCGCAATGAACGCCGCCGCAACGAGTGCGGCTGCCCCGGCGACAAGACCGCGCCGTTTCACCATCGTCTTGTGCTCGGAGTGTGAAACGCCCGAATCTTCCATGAAAGTCCCCCTTCGGTTGGCGATGCCTGCTCGAAAAGTACGTCCCATCCCGGTATAGTTCCGCATCACCATGACATACATCTTGCAATCTTGCAAGTTTCAGCATGAGTCCAGTTGATTATCTATTGCCGAAATGATTTCATACCGATCATAAAAAAATGCTGTTTTCCTTCCGGGGAGGCAGACGGGGAATCTTCTTCGGTTCATGTTGGCGTTTCGTAATAAAAATGTATTGGAAATACTATCTTCGTTGACATTTGCAGGTGGTATCGTACACTCAGTGCGCTTAGGGAAGCGATGTACTATTCAGCCTCACACCTCACCCTGACGATGCGACGCAGTAGCACACAAACGAAGGAGAGAGATGGTGGAAGGATCGGGCAATCTTGGGGCGGCATTCCATGTGGCGATCACGGAAAACGATCTGCCGACCGTTGCGGCGTTGGTGCAGCGTGGGGTAGATGTCAATGTACGTGGTCCAATGGCACGCACCCCGCTGATGGTCGCTGCCGGCAGTGGCGCAGTGCAAGTTGTGGACATGCTCCTCACTGCGGGCGCGGATGTCTACGCGCTCGACAGCAGCATGGGCGCATCCGCGCTGCATTTTGCGGCACAGGGTGGCGTGGTGGATGTCGCCCGTATGCTGCTCGACGCAGGTGCATTCATCAATCTCCAGTCTGCCACAGTCGGTTTGACCCCACTCATCAATGCGGTCTGGGCGAAGCAGGTACCGATGGTGCGCTACCTCTTGGAGCGCGGGGCGTCAATAGACGTGGAGAGCCACCTTGGCGGTGCCACCGTATGGAACTTCGTCGGGGACGATGTGCTGTGGACTGCCGGATTCACGAACCCCGAACATGAGGCGTGGGGGCGCGATATTCGGGCATTGCTCGAAGCCCAGAAAGCGAAAGATGCTGCCTCCTTTGCCGCGCAGCCGCTCATGGCGGCAGTGCAGGCGGGCGATCTTACCGCAGTGCAGCGATTGATCGCAGACGGCACTGACGTAAACGAAAAATCGCCCGTCCTCTCCAACGGCAACGATGGGCAGACGCCTCTTTTGGTCGCCTGCTTCCTCGGGCACACGGAGATCGTCCGCGCCCTGCTCGCGGCGGGGGCAAACCCGCGCATCAATGATTACCTGCTCAAGGCGACGCCCGTGCATAAGGCGGCGTACGCGGGCAGACCGGGCGCATTGCTCGCGCTGCGCGACGAAGGTACCGGCGAAATCAATGCACAAGGCCCCTACAACGGTTATACTGCAATCCATGATTCGGTGTGGCATGGGCATCGGGATGCCCTCGCGGTGCTGCTCGAATGGCCGGGGGCACGGCTCGATCTGCGCGGCTTCGACGGGCGCACCGCACACGATCTCGCCATTGCCCTCGGCTACACCGAGATGGCCGAGATGATCCGGGCAAAGATGCCCGCGTAACGAACCTATTGACGGTGCGGGGTACCCCCGGCACGCTTTGTATTCTGCGGGTGGCGCGTTCGTCATCAGCGCGGCATTCACAACGGGACTTTGCGGAGTTCAGGATAACCTGAAGAGAGGAAACAAATGCCGATTGCATCCTTCCACACATTCACCGACAGCGCACCAGCAGATGTTCGCACATTCCACGATTACACCGTTGATGTCACCGAGGAAATGCAAGCGGACGAAGACAACTGGGTACCGTACATTGACGGCGTTCACTTCATTCCCCTCTGGTTCGGCACCCGCAGCCAGCCCGGTTTCTCCAATCTGCTCCGCGTGCAGCCCGGCAAGCAACTGAACCCGCACTTCCACCCGGCAGGCGTCTTCGGGATGACGCTCAAAGGCACATGGCGGTATCTGGAGCATGACTGGGTCGCTACCCCCGGCACCTTCCTCTGGGAGCCGCCGGGCGAGGCGCACACGCTCGTTGTCCCCGCCAGCGCACCGATCCCGATGTCCACCTACTTTGTCAGCCTCGGCGGTCTCGTGTATCTCGACGACATGACGAGCGGCAAGCCCGTCGCCTATGACGACGGCTTCACGCTGCTCGAACTGGCGATCACGCACTACAACAACATCGGGCGCGACGTGAACTACCTGCACCGCCTCTGCCGGTAATCTAACCGCACTGCGCTGCATTCTGCATGTTGCTCGTGACCGGACGGGTGGATGACGCACAACCGTTTGGTCACGAACACCATCGGGATGCAACGCGGTGTTCGGTACTGTCATAGTATATCGAACATAGTATGTCGAATAGACTCGGGTATACGCTGTTGACTTTTGTGCAACGCACCGGTAGACTTGCCGTCTTGCATCGCCGTCCGTTATTTGCTAACGGTACACAAGCACATTAGTGCGGCGGTGTGAACGATAGGCGGAAACAGCGGTAGCACGCGCCCCGCTATCGGTGCGACCGGGGCTTGACCTTGTGTACGTGCGCCGGACGGAAGGCACCGAGGTGTGTCATATGTTGCGGTATCGGTGGAGGGGGGAGTAATGGCGATGCGGCTGACGGGCAAGAAGATCGGCGTGCTGATCGAAAGCGACTTCTACGAAGACGAAATCCTCTATTACAAGCACCGCTTCCCCGAAGACGGTGTGGATTTGCACTTCCTCACACGCTTGTGGGGGCAGCCGTCTATTGCCTTTCAGGGGCATGAATACCGCGCTCCGCTCCACTGCAACGAAAGTTTTGAGACGCTGACGGACGACGAACTCGACACCTACGCCGCAATTATCGTGCCGTCCGGCATGGTCTCCGACCGCCTGCGCTACACCGAAGATGTCCACACCCCCGCACCGGCGGCGCAGTTTTTGCAGCGGGCATTTGCCCGCCCGAACATCCTCAAGGGGATCATCTGCCACGGGCTATGGCTTTGCGCCCCCGTGCCGGAACTCGTCCGTGGGCGTCACCTCGTCTGCCACAACAACCTATACGGTGATGCGATCAATATGGGCGCGATCTATGTAGACAACGATGTCGTCGTTGATGGCGATCTGGTAACAGGGCGCACCGGGGGACATTGCCACCTTTTCGCGCGTCAGATCATTGATATGCTGGCCGACGGTTGGCCAGATCACGCATCCACAGGGGAGGTACACTGATGAAGGGGCTGCCGTTCACCATCTCGGACACGATTGCCGGGTATGTCGGTTCCGTGGATCGCGCAAACCAGTGCTTCACGCTCACCACGAGTGGCGGCATCGAGTACACCGCTTATCTTGCCCCCAACCTCTTTGCCCGCTTCACCTTCAACTTGGATGAGCCGTATGCCGACGCCACCGGGCGCATCGGGGAATTGCTCAAGCCGGGTCAGCTTATTTATGCTTACGGCGTTTTCTATCCCAAGGGCGACGAGACCAAGTTCGAGGTGAAATCTATCACCTTCCCCGGCGACGGTGTCGGCGTGTACCGCCAAGAGGAGCCGAACTGGTGGGTGCATCAAGTGCGCTCCATCGCGGACAGCTACCTCAAGTGGCAGTTCAACTACTTCGAGAATGGCGGCAACATTGATTACCGCGATTATCGTACGTACCTCAACCTCTCCGGCGGCAAGAACAAGACCGACTTTCTGCAAGAGACCGACACGATCTCTCGCCTCATCTATGGCATGGCCTCCGCCTACATGATGACGGGCGAGGATCGCTTCCTGCAGGCTGCCGAAGCGGGCACCGAGTATCTGCGCGAGCACATGCGCTTTTACGATACCGATGAAGACCTGATCTACTGGTATCACGGCATCAAAATCAACGGCGATCTCGAACAAAAATTGCTCACCTCCGAGTTCGGAGACGATCTCGATTCGATCCCGATGTATGAGCAGATCTACGCCCTCGCCGGCCCGATCCAGACCTACCGCGTCACGGGCGACCCGCGCATCCTCAACGATGCCGAGAAGACGATCAGCCTCTTCGACCGCTTCTATCTCGACCGCGACAAGGGCGGGTACTTCTCGCATCTCGATCCGCTGACCCTCGACGCCCACGCGGAGAGCCTGCAGCATAACCGTGCCAAAAAGAACTGGAACAGCGTCGGCGACCACGCCCCCGCGTACCTCATCAACCTCTACCTTGCCACCGGCGAGGAGAAGTACCTCGATTTCCTCGTCTACACCGCCGATACCATCGCCAAGTACTTCCCGGACTACGACGAAAGCCCCTTCGTACAGGAGCGCTTCTTCGAGGATTGGAGCAAGGATCAAGGGTGGGTCTGGCAGCAGAATCGCGGCGTCGTGGGGCATAATCTCAAGATCGCGTGGAACCTCCTGCGGATTCATCACGCCCGCCCCAAGGAGGAGTACACCACCCTCGCCCGCAAGATCGCCGACCTCATGCCCGCAGCGGGCAGCGATCAGCAGCGCGGCGGCTGGTACGATGTGGTCGAGCGCACATTGGGCGAAGGCGACGAAAATCACCGCTTCGTCTGGCACGACCGCAAGGCGTGGTGGCAGCAGGAGCAGGCGATTCTCGCCTATCTCATCATGAACGGCTCGCTGGGCGACGAGGAATACCTGCGCCACGCCCGCGAAGCATCGTCGTTCTACAATGCCTTCTTCCTCGACCACGACGACGGCGCGGTCTACTTCAATGTGCTGGCGAACGGGATGCCCTTCCTCCTCGGCAACGAGCGGTTCAAGGGTAGCCACTCCCTGAGCATGTATCACAGCACGGAACTGTGCTACCTCGCAGCGGTGTACACGAATTTACTCATCACCAAGCAGCCGATGGACTTCTACTTCAAGCCCTACCCGAAGAGCCTGAAGCGCAACATCTTGCGTGTCTCCCCGGATATCCTGCCTCCCGGCAGCATCAAGATCGCACAGTGCTGGATCAACGACGCCGAGTACACCAACTTCGACGCCGACGCGCTTACCGTCAAATTGCCGGAGACCGACGAGCAGGTGCGCGTCAAGGTCCGCATCGCGCCGGTAGGATAAACTATTCGATGGGGCGGGGCGCACCGGTGCGCCCCGCCCCATCGGAGACGCCCGCAACCGGGCAACGGGCTTAGGAGGAGGAGAGAGCATGACGGTGACAATGGCGACCAACGGCGCGGTGACGGTCGCATCCCTGACGGGCGAGATTGACGCCAGCACCGCCCCGGCGATCCAGCAGCAACTGAACCCGCTTGTGATGCCCGGCGCGAAAGTCGTGCTCGATCTCGCCGACGTGCCGTATATGTCCAGCGCGGGATTGCGCCTCCTGCTCTCCATTTACCGCCAGATCGCCGGGGCGGGCGGCAAAATCGCCCTCGCGGCGGTCGTGGAGGACATCCGGGACACGATGTCCGTGACAGGGTTTCTCAAGTTCTTCGTCGTTTTCGACACCGTTGCGGAAGCAGTCGCGTCGCTCGCGGCATGACCGCACACGCAGGAGAATCTTCGTATGCAGGACCGGATTGATGTCCATCCCACGCACACCCTTGCGGGGTTTCAATTGCGCGTCGGCAAGGCGTTTCCCTTCGGGGCAACCACCGTGCCGGGTGGCGTGAATTTCTCGGTCTTCTCGCGCTTCGCCACCAGTTGCACGCTTGTCTTGTTCGAGAAGGGCGAGCCGGAGCCGTTCGGGGAAATTCCCTTCCCGGACGAGTTTCGCATCGGCAATGTCTACACGATGGTCGTCTTCGGGCTGAATATCGAGCAGCTCGAATATGGCTACCGGATGGACGGTCCCTTCGACCCCGCGCACGGGCAACGCTTCGACACCGCGAAAATCTTGCTCGATCCCTACGCCCGCGTGATCGGGGGGCGTGATACATGGGGCGTGCAGCCGGACTGGTCCGACGCATACCATCACCGGGGCCGTCTCGCCTTCGATGACTTCGATTGGGAGCACGACCGACCGCTCGAACTGCCGATCCAAGACCTCGTCATCTACGAGGCGCATGTCCGCAGCCTGACGGCGCACCCGTCGGCGGGCGTGCGGCATCCCGGCACCTTTGCCGCCATCCGCGACAAAATCCCCTACTTACAAGAGTTGGGGGTGAATTGCCTCGAACTGATGCCAATCTACGAGTTCGATGAGTGGGAAAACAGCCGCATCAGCCCTGTGACGGGCAAAACGCTCTACAATTATTGGGGCTACTCCACCGTCGGGTTCTTCGCACCCAAAGCAGGGTATGCGGCGAGCGGGCGGCACGGGATGCAAGTGGACGAACTGAAGACCCTCGTCAAGGAACTGCACGCGCACGGCATCGAGATCATGCTCGATGTGGTCTTCAACCACACTGCCGAGGGCAACGAGCGCGGGCCAACGATCTCCTTCCGGGGGCTCGACAACCAGACCTACTACATGCTCACACCGGAGGGGTATTACTACAACTTTTCCGGCACCGGGAACACCCTGAACTGCAACAACCCGATTGTGCGGAACATGGTGATTGACTGCCTGCGCTACTGGGCAAGCGAGTATCATATTGACGGCTTCCGCTTCGATCTCGCCGCCATTCTGGGGCGCGATACGGATGGTACGCCGCTCGCAAACCCGCCGCTCTTGGAATCCCTCGCGTACGACCCGATCCTTGCGAAGTGCAAACTGATCGCAGAGGCGTGGGACGCAGGCGGGCTGTATCAGGTCGGTTCCTTCCCCGCGTATGGGCGGTGGGCGGAATGGAACGGCAAATACCGCGATACGGTGCGCGGTTGGATTAAGGGCGATGCGGGGCTTGTGGGTGACATCGCGACGCGCATCGCCGGGTCGCCCGATCTCTATCCCACGCGCGGCCCGATGGCATCCATTAATTTCATCACCGCGCACGACGGCTTCACGCTGCGCGACCTCGTGTCGTACAACGAGAAGCACAACGAAGCAAACGGCGAAGACAACAACGATGGCGCGAACGACAATTTCAGTTGGAACAGCGGCGTCGAGGGCGAGACGGATGACCCCGCGATCAACGCCCTGCGTCGCCGCCAGATGAAGAACGCCCTCGTTGTCTTGCTCGTCAGTCAGGGCGTACCAATGATCCTGATGGGGGACGAAGTCGCCCGCACACAGTACGGCAACAACAATACGTACTGCCATGATGACGAACTCAACTGGTTTGACTGGGCGCAGATCGAGCACGAAGCGGAGTTGCTCCGGTTCACCCGCCACTGCATCGCCTTCCGGCAAGCACACCCCGCCCTGCGACGCGACCGCCACTTTACCGGGCAAGACGAAGTCGGCTCCGGCTACCCGGACATCGGCTGGCACGGCACCGAGATCGGGCAGCCGGACTGGTCCGCCGAGAGCCTCGAGATCGCGTTCATGCTCTGCGGGAAGCACGTTCCACGGGGCGGTTCGCACGACAATTATCTGTATATCGCACTCAATACCGGCACCGATACCCGCACCTTTGCCTTGCCTGCGCTGCCGGACGGTCTCAAGTGGCACGTCGCCATCAACACCGGTGCACCCGCGCCGGAAGATAGTTGGGAGATCGGGCAAGAGCCTGTCCTCTCCGATCAGGGTTCTTTCTTAGTGGGCGGCCGCTCGGTTGCCGCCCTCGTGGGACGCTAAACGCGAAGGAGTACGCGCAATGGCATTTTCAATTTCCGAGTCAATTGCCGACGGGGTCGCAACCTTTGTTCTCACCGGCGAACTCGACGCCGCGTCCGCACCCGCCTTCCGCCAGCAGATCGAAGCAGCGGCGGCGGCACATGTGACGAAGGTAGTGCTCGATCTGACCGATCTGGAATACATGGCGTCCGCCGGGTTGCGCGTCCTCGTCTATGCGAAGCAGAAGATGGGAACAGGCGTAGACATCACGCTCAAAGGCACGCAGCCGATGGTAAAAGATACGCTGGAGAAGACGGGCTTCCATCACAGCGTCACGATGGTGGACTGATCCCACCGCGAAGGGGGTACCGCCGTGGAGCCGCTTATTCTCCCCGGTCACACCGATTCTCTCGGCGCAATCGGGCGATATGTTATGGATGCCGCGACTGCTGCCGGTCTCGACCGCAAGGCGGCGTACAAACTCCGCCTCGCGGTAGACGAACTCGCCACCAATGTTGTCGTCCATGGCTATGAGGAGGCATCGCTTGAAGGCGATGTCTCCGTTTCGGCAGACATGGACGAGCGTGCGCTTGTGATTGCCATCGAAGACACCGCCCGCCCGTTTGATCCCACCGCGCACACGCACCCCGACGACGACGAACTCAGCCAGTCGTTGGATGACCGCCCGATGGGTGGGTTGGGTGTGCTGCTCGTGCGTGACGGGGTGGACGATTTCCACTACGAATACATTAACGGACGTAACCGCACCATCATCACCGTCAATCGTCCTACGGGGGCGGTTGCCGACTGACACACGAAGCACGCGATATCGCCGGAATTCCTCCGTGCGATATATGAGGAGGTCATCATGGGGGGGGCAACGGGGACAGTGCTGCTCATCAGCACAAACCCCGACCGGAGCACACGGATCGCGGATCCGCTCCGCGAACACGGACATTCGGTCGAGATCGTCGGGGCTGCGCGGGCAGCAGTTACCCGCGTGCAGGCGGTAGCGTCCGGCAGGATCGAGGTCGTCATCCTCGACATCCAGTCCGCTGGCGGCAACCCCTTCCAGACCCTGAAGGAACTGCTCGCCGCGACTGCATCCTCGCCGCCCGTCCTCGTGACCGGGCCGACCGAATCCGTTGAGCGCGTCGGGCGGTGTCTCGTGATGGGGGCTGCCGATTCGCTTTTAGAACCGCTCGAACCCGCCCTGATCGTCGCACGGGTCGGGCTGGTGCTCGACCGCTACCGTCTCCAGTCGCAAGTTGCGCTGGATGGCTCCGACCGTCAGCGGATCGCGGCTGCCCTCGCCACGAGCGAAAAGTACGAAGCCGATGTGCAGATCGGGCGGCAGATTCAGGCGAGTTTCCTGCCCGAAACGCTGCCGGAGCCAAAAGGATGGGAGATCGCCGCCCGCTTCCAACCCGCACGACAGGTCGCGGGGGACTGGTACGATGCTTTCCCGCTGACGCACGGGCGTATCGGGTTAGTAATCGCGGATGTCTGTGACAAAGGGGTCGGGGCGGCACTCTTCATGGCCTTGATGCGGAGCCTGATCCGTGCCTACGGGCAGCAGAATTACGCCCTGCGGCTCCTCGACGTACTCGATTCTACCGACCCCGCCGCGCCGCGTGCGGAGCGTGGGCGGCGCACTGCGCCCTCGGTCGGTGTTTCCGCGCTGCGGAATGCGATTGAGCTAACCAACAACTACATCGCCCGCACACACGCCAATACCGGCATGTTCGCCACGATGTTTTTCGGGGTGCTCGATACCGCAACCGGTCGGCTCAATTACATCAACGGTGGTCACGAGGCTCCCGCGATCCTCAACAGCAAGGGCGAAATTATCGCCCGCCTCAACGCCACTGGATTGCCGATTGGTGTGCTGCCGGACGGTGAATTCGGTATTGGGCAGGTGGATTTGGTCCCCGGCGACATCTTTATTAGTTACACCGACGGGGTGCCGGAAGCACGCGCTCCCGATCGCTCGTTCTACACCGAAAAGCGGCTTTTGTCGCTCATTGAACACCGTCCCGCCGCATCCGCCGAGGCACTGCTCGACCGGGTGTTCGATGCGATCGGCGCACACATCGCCGATGCGGACCAATACGACGATATCACGCTGCTGGCAGTCCGGCGCACGCCGGCACAAACGACGCAAGGGGGCTAACGCGGTATGTCGCTCATTATCTCGGTTCACTCCTTCCGTGGCGGTACGGGCAAATCCAACACTACCGCATCGCTCGCCGCTATCCTCGCGCAAGGCGGGCGGCGTGTCGGGGTCATTGACACCGATATTCAGTCGCCCGGTATCCACGTCCTGTTTGGGCTGGATGAGGACGAGATGAAATACGCCCTCAATGATTACCTCTGGGGCAATTGCACCATCGAGCAGGCAGCCGTTGATGTGACCGACCGCCTCGGCCCCTCGATTACCGGGCGCGTCTTCCTGATCCCGTCCAGCCTCAAGGCGGGAGAGATCGCCCGTGTGCTGCGCGAAGGCTACGATATGGGGCTGCTCAGCGATGGCTTCCAAGAACTCGTCACCGGTCTCGACCTCGACGCCCTCGTGATTGACACACACCCCGGACTGAACGAAGAAACCCTGCTCTCGATTGCGATCTCGGATGCCCTCGTACTCATCATGCGCCCCGATAGCCAGGATTATCAGGGCACGGGCGTGACGGTGGATGTCGCCCAGAAGCTTGGCGTCCCGCGCTTGCTGCTCGTGGTCAACAAAGTTCCCGCTGCATTTTCGGAAGCGGGCGTCCTCAAGCGGGTGCAGGAGGCGTACGGCTGCGAAGTTGGCGCGGTGCTGCCTCACAGCGACGAGATGATGACGCTAGCGAGTTCGGACATCTTCGCGCTCCGCTTCCCCGACCATCTTGTGACCGCGCGGCTGCGTGCGCTCGCAGACCGTTTAGTCGCGGACGAATAGCCCGCCGTTGTATCCTTACGAACACCCATGTGTTCGTAAGGATACACACACGCTTCGCACCAGCGCACCGGCGCAGGCATGCAGCAGTACGGACGAACCGCCGTGCGTGGGACACTCGCATCTACCGTGGGAGCCAAGAGAAATGACCGCCATACCCGATACCACCCCCGCCACTACTACCACGCCCGCGCCCGCGACGCCGTCCGCTATCGCCACCAAGAAACGCACGATCAGCCTCGTGGTGCGCGTCCTCTTCGCGGTGGTGGTCGCAGGTCTCCTGCCACTCATCGGTGTCACCGTCAGTGCGCTCAATGGCTACCGCGTCGCCAAAGATCAGGCAGTCAGCACGACAACAGTCGCGCTCGATGATGCGTCGCTCGTCGCGGTGCAACTCCGCAATGAACAGACCGCCCGCGAGATGGGGCATTTCCTCGATGCCCGCGCCGCCGATGCCCGCGCCGTCGCGCTCCTGCCGCCGGACCCCATTGCCTATACCCGCTTTGCCTCCTCCCACACGAGCGAACTCTGGTACGTAACGGGCGGCACCAAGGACGCGCCGACCGCCACGCGCCAGCAGTTTCCCCTTTTCCGCGAAGTAGTCGCGCTCGATGCCTCCGGTCGCCTCATTTCCCGCGTTGTAGACGGCAAGGCACAACCCGCCGACCCCGCCGACGCCACCCGCTTTGCCGGGTATTTCGCCGATGCAAAGACCCTTGCGCCGGACGCGCTCTCCGTCTCGCACCTCTCGCGCCTCTATGTTCCCCGCCCCACGGGTGAGGCTGCGGTGGTACCGGGGGCGACGTACATCAACTTCGACGGCGTGTATCGCCTCATCGCCGCCCGCCGCACCGCCAACGGCACCTTTGATGGTGCCGTCATGGTTGCGCTCGATGCGCGGCATGTGATGGAGTTCGTCATCCATATCAACCCGACCCAGAAAGAACGGTATGCGGTTTGGCCCGATTACGACAGCGGCAATTACGCCTATCTTTTCGATAACGAGGGCTGGACAATCGCCCATCCGCGCCTCTGGACTGTGCGCGGCGACGATGCCAGCGGCAAGCCGATCTCGGCGGTCGCCGCCGATATGTCACAAGCGGAGCGTGACCGGCACCCCTTCAATGCCCCGCTCGGCGGGTGGGCGGACCCCAACCTGCCGAATGTTTTCGCCAAAGGCAGCGCGGGCGAATCGGGTTTTGTCATCACGACCAATCAGCAGGATGTCCGCAAGGCAACGACGTATGCTCCTGTCCCCTTCAAGGAGGGGTCGTACAAAGGCGTCTTCGGCGTGCTGGCGATTGGTGCGAACACGGCAGAGTTCCACCGCTCCGCCACCACGGTCGCGGCGGGCATCGAATCGCAGCGGGAACAATTGCAGTTCCAGCTCGGTACCGTTGTGGTCGCCGCCCTCCTGCTGCTTGCCCTCGCCGGGTTCGCCATTAGCCGCACCCTCGTCCACCCGCTTTCGCAACTTGCCACCGTCGCCCGCCAGCTGGAGCGCGGCGAGTTCAACGATAAACTGCTCAACCTCGTCCGCAATCGCCGCTTCTCCGATGAGGTCTCCGTCCTCGCGGATCGCTTCGCCGAGATGGGTACGCAAGTCGTCAAGCGCGAGAAGCAACTCCGCACCGAGATCGCAGATTTGCACATCCAGATTGATACGAAACGACGCCAGCAGCAAGTAGACGAGATTACCGAGACCGACTACTTCCGCGACCTTCGCAGCACGGCGACCAAAATGCGCTCCCGTCCGGCGCGGCAACCTGTCGCAACAGCGAATACCGCCGGGGCAGCCCCTGCCACGCCCCCCGTTCCGTCGTCGGCGGACGCACCGCCCGGTATCCCGGAGACACCGCCATCGCCACCCGCGCCGCCTCGGACGGACGGAGGTGATGCATGACCCGCTTTCGCCTCCACACCGGGGCAACCGTCCGTATCAACGAAGAAACACTGCGCGACGGCGAGCAGACCCCGCACGTCATCTTTCTCACCGAAGACAAAATCGCCATCGCGCAGATGCTCGCCCGCACCGTCCCCGGCTCGATCATCAATGCAGGTTATCCTGCCATCAGCCCTGCCGAAGCCGACGCGGTCCGGGCAGTCGCGCACGCGGTCGAAGGCGCGGAGATCGAGTGTGCGGGTAGGGCAATCCGCAGCGACCTCGACCGCTGCTTCGACTGCGTCGCCGGGGCGGAATCGCCGCGCATTACCTTCTGGTTCCCGACATCGCAGGTAATGACTGGCTCCCGCCTCGGCACCACCCCCGCCGGGATGCTCCAGACCAGTCTCGACCTGCTCGCGTATGGGCGGGATCGTGTCGGCGACGAGATCGGCATCGGCGTCGCCCTCGCTGATGCCTCCAATGCCGATCCCGGTTTCATCGCCGAAGCCGTCGCACGCCTCACCGAAGGGGGCGCGGATATGGTCGTCGTCTGCGACACCATCGGTCGCTGGCTCCCCGCCGAAGTTGCCGAGATCGTCCGGGCAATTCTCGCCGCCGTCCCGGACGCTCCGCTCTGCATCCACCCGCATAACGATCTCGGCATGGGAACCGCAAATGCGATGGCTGCCCTCGCCGCCGGTGCGCCTGCTGTTGCCACCGCCGTGAATGGTCTCGGCGAACGCGCCGGGATGCCCCCGACCGAAGAGGTCGTCGCCGCACTGCTGCTGCGTGGCGACGCCATCGGGCGCACACTTGTCGCCGACAGCACCTGCTTGCTTGACCTCAGCACCCTCGTTGCGCGTGCCTCCGGCATCCAGCCTATCATCAATAAACCCGTCGTCGGCACGGGTGTCTTGCAGCGCGAAACCGGCACACAGGTGGACTGGATGCGCCGCGATTCCCGTACGTTCCAGCTTGTTACCCCCGCGTTTTTAGGGCGCGATGCGTATGAACTCGTCGTCGGCAAAATGAGCAGCCGCGAATCGCTCGCGGTCGGGTTGGCATCGCGCGGCTTCGATCTGGATGCCGCCACCCTCGAAACGATCTTCATCAATCTCAAAATACTATCGGGTCGCCAGCGGACCATTTCGGAGTCCGACCTCCTGCAACTTATCGAGACCGCGACGGGCGCACCGGCGGCTGCCGCGCCCGTTGGGTCCTGATACCTATGCGACGCGGGCGAATCGGGGGGGTCGAAGGGCGGCTATCGCTCTTGCAGGGGTTGCTCGGCGCGGCAGGTTTCGCCGCCGAAACTTTGGCGGAAGTACTCGTGATCGGTACGATCGGAGCGGCATGGATGCCGGTAGGGTTGGCGGGCGCGGCGATTCTTTCGCTTGCTCTCACAGCGGCTCTTTCGCGCTTCCCCGCCGGTCCGCGCCGTCTCCCCGCCATTGCAGCGGCGGCAGTGATCGTCGGGGCAATTGTCTGGACGGGGCTATTCTGGCTCCCCACTGTTGCCGCCTTCGCGTTTCTGCTGGTGAGCCGCCCATTGCGCGATTCCCTCGTCGTCTCGTTTGGCAATCTCGTCGCCGCTCGTTACGACCCGCAGACCGCGAAAAAAGCCTTTCCCCGCCTCGCCGCAACCGCACAAGTCGGCGCGATCATTGCCGGACTTTCGCTGCCAGTACTGCTGCGCTTCGGCGGTGCCAAAGCCGCCGTCATCGCGTGGCCGCTCTTAGCGGCGGGCGCACTTATCGTCGCGTGGGGGTTGCCCGTCGTGATTACCGATATCGGCGCGATGACACGGGCGGCAATGGCGGCGATGCCGGCGGGTGAACGTCCCCCGATACTGCGCCGGTCGCCATTGCTGCGCTCACTTGCCGTTGCCGCGATGCTCGCCGTCGCTACTGCCGCCGCGCTCGGTCTCGCCGCCGCGCAGACCCTCTCGCGAGCGATTCCCGACGCCGCCCAACTTGCCACGGTCTATTCCATCACCGGCGCACTGTGTAGTATGACTGTCCTCGCGGTGCAGGCAATCGGCTTGCCTGCCCTC
>JBBRMX010000005.1:0-37603 GCA_038230615.1 Thermomicrobiales bacterium
CGATAGAGAGCCGGATAAAGAACGTGAGATAATTCTCGGCAGTCACGGTGAAGTTGCCGATAAACCCGGCGGTGTAGGAAATGAGGAAGTGCAGGAACTGCGGGATCTCCAGCAAGTTTGCGAAGACCACCCCGCAGATAAACAGCGCAGACGCGACCGGAATACTCCACAGCACGTATTTCAACTCATGCGGGAGCAACCCCGGTGCCAGAAAGCGCACGATCTGATAGAAAATGATCGGTGAGGCGAGGATAATGCCGATGTACGCCGCTACCTTGAAATAGGTGATGAACGCTTCGGTCGGCTCGGTCTGCAAGAATTGCACATTGGGGTCAATATTCGTGGCGACATGACGCATGTAATCATACACACGCCCCGCGAACGCAAACCCGACAATCATGCCTGCGAACACGCCAAGCATCGCCTTCACGAGACGGTTGCGGAACTCGATCAGGTGTTCCTGCAAGGTCATCTGATCGGGATCAATCGGCGGCTTGCGCGGCGCATTCTTCCGGTCCCGCACGAGGCGCACGGGATTGAAGCCACGCACATTGCGGACCATCCGACCGACACGATACCCCATGCTTGCCATATGCCAACCTCAATCCCGCTGCTGCCGGAGACGGCGCACGCCGCTCCCACCTGCGAGTGATGTTTTAGCTCTGGTTCTCTTCGATGAACCGTGCGGCATCGCCAACCGTGACGATCTTTTCCGCTGCTTCATCAGAGATTTCCAGCCCGAACTCTTCCTCAAGCGACATAATCAACTCAACGAGATCGAGCGAATCCGCATTCAGGTCGTCCACGAACGCGGCTTCAAGCGTTACATCCTCTTCGTCTACGCCCAATTGCTCCGTGACGATGCCTTTGAGACGTTCGTAGATCGCAGAAGTGGACACGCCATTTGCTCCCTTCATTCACCCGTACACACGCTTCCTCGCGTGCTGCCGTCGCAGTATATCATACGCATACCGCGCCGTTTTGGTTGCCCCTATGCAGTCACATCGCCCGCATTCGTTGCCGGTGCGAGGGAAGCCGCCCCCATGCCCCGCGCAAGGGTGCCACTTTCAAGCCGCGCCGCGACGGTGCCGAGCACACCGTTCACAAATTTGCCGCTGTTTTCGCTGCCGTACCGCTTGGCGAGTTCGACCGCCTCATTGATGATCGCGCCCACCGGGGCGGTATCGTCCGCCATCAATTCGTACAGTGCGAGGCGCAGAATATTGATATCCACACGCGGCAACTGGCGTACCGGCCATGCAGGGGCGAGCGCGGCAATTGCCGCATCAAGCATTTCCCGCTCCTCCCAGACACCTGCCACGAGCCGCGCCGCGAACTCGCGTGGTTCATCGAGCAGCCCCATCTGCTCGAACTGGCGATCCTGCACATCGTCCGGCGCGTGACCGACAAGGTCTACTTCGTACAGCACCTGCAATGCGCCCTCGCGTGCTTTGCGCTGCGTCGTCGCATACTTGCGCCGCCCGTTTCCCGTAATGGCAGCGAGTTCGTCATCGTGTTCGTCCTGCATGTCGTCCGCATCGTCTTCGTCCGTCGCCGCGAGTAGCACCGATTCGTCCGTCGTCCCTGTCATAGCCGTTCGTCCTTTACCGGCGTGGGTGGCACGAATGCCCCCGCCGCGCCGTCTACATCGCGCACAAAGACCGTAATTTCCCGCGCCTCCATCCCCAGAAGACGCTCGACTGCCTCCGTCACCTGCACCCGCACGCGCTCCCCGATGACCGAGACATCCTCCCCCGCCGCAACAACGATGCCGACCGCCGCCCGTACGGTGTTCCCCTCCACAGTCAAGGCAACCGCACGCGGCGTTCCCGGCCCGACGCGCCATCCCTGCGGGACGACCCGCACGACGCCCGGTGTCGTCAAGGCGGCATACTCCACCACCGTCGCCAGCACGCTCTCCGCGACGATGACGCGCCCCAGTTGTTCGCCCGCGCCCGGTGTCGTTGCCGCCATCGCAGTGTACCGCCCTTCGCCTGTTTTTGCTGTTGTCAGTCGCTGCCGAGCAGTTGTTCGACAAAGCGCGTATGCACCTCGCCCCGTCGGAACCGCGCATCGCGCAAGAGCCGCAGGTGAAGCGGGATCGTTGTAGCGATGCCCTCGATCACCGTTTCTTCCAATGCCCGCTCCATGCGGTTCAGGGCGTCTTCCCGATTATCGCCCCAGACGATCACTTTGCCGAGCAGCGAATCGTAGAACGGCGGGATGCGATAGCCCGTATACAGGTGGCTGTCCACCCGCACGCCGATACCGCCGGGAGCGACATACTGCGCGATAGTGCCGAGCGAAGGCGCGAAGCCCCGATCCGGGTCTTCCGCCGTGATACGGCACTCGATGGCGTGTACGTCAATCGTACGGGGGCGGTCGGGGAGCGTCAAGGGCTTCCCCTGCGCGATCCGCAATTGCCACCCGACGAGATCAACCCCCGCGACGATCTCCGTCACCGGGTGTTCCACCTGAATGCGCGTGTTCATCTCCATGAAATAGAACCGCCCGTCCGCGTCCATCAGGAATTCCAGCGTTCCCGCGCCCCGATAGCGCAAGCCGTGCATCCCGCGCAGCACGACATCGTAGAGTTGCTGCCGCTGTTTGCCTTGCAGACCGGGCGCGGGGGATTCCTCCACCAGTTTCTGGTGCCGTCGCTGCATCGAGCAATCTCGCTCGCCCAGTACTACCGTCTTGCCCTCACCATCGCCGAGAATCTGCACCTCGATATGGCGCGGCGAATCCAAGAACCGCTCGACATACATCGCACCGTTGCCGAATGCCGCCTCCGCCTCGCCCCGCGCCACCGGCAGCACCCGGTTGAGTTCGGTCTCGGAGCGCACAATCCGCATCCCGCGCCCGCCGCCGCCCGCCGCCGCCTTGAGCATCACCGGAAAACCGATGCGCTTCGCTGCCCGCAGCAGATCAACATCGGTCGCGGTCGGCTCCTCCGCGCCGGGGAGGATCGGCACACCCGCACGGCGCATCGTCTCCCGTGCGACCGCTTTATCGCCCATTCGCTCGATCGTCTCCGAGCGCGGACCGATCCATGTGATACCGACGTGTTCGCACATCTCCGCCATATATGCATTTTCGGACAGAAACCCGTAGCCCGGATGAATCGCGTCGCACCCCGTCAGTTTCGCTGCGGTCAGAATCGCGTCGCGCCGCAGATACGATTGCGCGGCGGGCGCGGGGCCGATGCATACCGCCTCGTCCGCCAACTGCACGGGCAGCGAATCGCGGTCCGCCTCCGAGTACGCCACCACTGCCGGGATGCCCATATCGCGGCACGCCCGCAGTATCCGCAGCGCGATCTCCCCCCGGTTCGCAATCAGTACCTTCTGCACGCCGTTTCCTTTCTACCCCAATCGCGCCCACAACCGGCAAAGAGTACCCGCACCGCCGCGCCGGACGCAAAACACATACAATGTCGTGCGGGGTGCGCTGTTGCGTCTCCCGCCGATTTACCCCATCGCCATGCCGCCGTCCACCCGCAGGACGCAACCCGTCATATACGCGGCAGCGGGTGACGCCAAGAACGCGACAACCTGCGCGACATCCTCCGGCGCACCGAGCCGCCCCATCGGAATCGCCTTCTGCACCTCGGCTTTCATCGCGTCCGAAATTGCGTCGGTCATCTCGGTGACGATGTAGCCCGGTGCTACCGCATTGACCGTAATCGAGCGCGACGCGACTTCCTTCGCCGTCGAGAGTGTGAAGCCGATCAAGCCCGCTTTCGCCGCTGCGTAGTTCGCCTGCCCCGCATTGCCCATCATCCCGACGACGCTCATAATGTTGATGATGCGCCCGCTCCGCTTGCGGATCATCGGGCGCAGCACGGCGCGGGTCGTGTGGAATGCTCCCTTGAGATTCGTATCCAACACCGCGTCCCAATCGTCGTCGCTCATCCGCATCAGCAACCCGTCCCGCGTGATGCCCGCATTGTTGACGAGCACATCCACGCGCCCATATGCCGTCACCGCCGCCTCAATGACGCGCTCGGCATCGTCGCGTACGCTCACATCGCCCTGTACGAGTGTCGCCGCGCCGCCCGCCGCCGTCACTGCGTCCGCCGTCTCCCGCGCCGCCGCCTCGTTCCCCCGATAATTAATGACGACCGCCGCGCCCTCTTGCCCGAAGCGCACCGCGATTGCCCGCCCGATGCCCCGGCTCGCCCCCGTCACGATCACCACCTGTTGCGCCGCATTCTCCGCCATGTGATATTCCCACCTATTCTCTGGATGAAACATCGGTCATCAATCTGCTGCGTCGCTTTCGAGATGTGCGATGGCAGGATTGGGAAAGAGCGCATCAGGTATTGAGCAGCGCATCGCTCGTCTGCGTGCGGGCGTCTTTGTCGGTGCGCTTGAGAAGACCGCTCAGGACATTGCCGGGACCAATCTCGATATAGTCCGTCACGCCGTGGTCACGCAATGCCTCCACCGTCCGTACCCAGTGCACAGAGGCAGTGATATGCCCGACCAATTCGGCACGGACGGCGGCAGCAGTCGTCAGCAATGCAGCATCTCCATTCGCCACAATCGGTAGGGCGGGATCAACGAACGGCGCGGCATCGAGTAGCACGCGCATCGCGTCCGCGACGGGGCGCATCAGCGATGTATGAAACGCCGCCGAAACCGCCAGTGGGATAACGCGCCGCGCTCCACGCTCTTTCGCCATCTCGCCCGCCTTTGCCACGGCGTCTTCGCGCCCCGCAATCGTCACCTGCCCCGGCGCATTGATATTCGCCAGTTCCGCGCCTGCTTCGGTGGCGATCTCGCGGACGATCTCGGTTTCCAGACCGAGCACCGCCGCCATCGCGCCGCGCCCGAATTGCTGCATCAGTTCGCCGCGCCGCCGCACGAGGCGCACGGCGTCCGCGAACGGCACCGCGCCCGTGGCAACCGCCGCCGTGTATTGTCCGAGGCTATGCCCCGCCGCGTATGCCGCCGCCGGGAGCAACCCACGCCGCCCCAATGCCTCGAAATGGACGACCGAGACAACCAGAATCGCGGGCTGCTGCATGTCAGTCTGTTGCAGCGCATCGTCCGGGCCGCCGAAGATCGCCTCGCTCAGGGCAAACCCAAGCACCGCGTCTGCCTCCGCGAACCGCGCCCGCGCCGCCGCATCGCGGTCCGCAATTGCCTTGCCCATCCCAACTGCCTGCGATCCCTGCCCCGGAAAGACCCACGCCGTCTCGCCCACCGCCCGCCCCCTTCTGCACCACATCACATCGTCTGCCGCCGGGAACACGGGAGAGCGATTAATCGCCGCGCCCCCACCGTACGACTGCCCCCGCCCACGTCAGCCCGCCCCCGAAGGCGACAAGCAACAGGTTTTGCCCGTCGTGCAACATCCCGCGCCCCGCCATCTCGGACAGCGAGATCGGGATAGATGCCGCCGACGTATTGCCGTAGCGGTCAATATTCGTCCAGACCCGGTCGCGCGGGAGTTCGAGCCGCCGCGCCGCCGCATCAATAATCCGCAAGTTTGCCTGATGCGGCACGAGGTAATCAATATCGCGCCATGTCATGCCCGCCTGCGCGGTCGCCTCAACCGCCGCATCGCCCATGACACGCACCGCGAACTTGAAGACTTCGGCCCCCGCCATTTGGATGTACTGTTCGCCCGCCGCCAGCACCGCTGCCGATGCGGGTTTTGCCGCCCCCAAACCCGGCACGCCGAGCAATGGGCCACCGCTACCGTCCGCACCGAGTGTCAGCGAGAGCACACCACGCGGCGCAGTCGTTGCTTCCAGCACCACCGCACCCGCGCCGTCCCCGAATAAGATGCAAGTGCGGCGGTCGGTATAATCCACGAAGCGCGAAAGCGTCTCCGCGCCGATTACCAGCACGCGCCGATACATACCTGCCCGGATGAATTGCGTCGCGGTGCCGAGCGCGTACACGAACCCGGAACATGCCGCACTAAGGTCGAACGCAGGAATGCGCGTCACACCGAGCGCGTGCTGCACGAGGCAGGCGGTACTCGGAAAGAAGTGATCCGGCGATGCCGTCGCCACAATGATAAGATCGAGCTGCGCCGCATCCAGACCGGCAACCGCGAGCGCGTCGCGGGCGGCAAGCGTACCGAGTGTGCTCGTCGTCTCATCCGGCCCCGCGATACGCCGCTCGCGGATGCCGGTACGCGAGACGATCCACTCGTCGTTGGTATCCACCATCGCTTCGAGCTCCGCATTCGTCAGCACGCGCTCCGGCACGGCATGTCCCCAGCCGGTAATGGCAGCAAATAGTTGTGTCCCGTCTCTCCCGTCTCCCTCACCCACCGTCCCCTCCTTTGGTTGTCACCCTATTCTAACGGTGAGGAACGCGAAAGGATACGAAGTCGCCGTATCCCCCGCCGATGCATACCCGCAGGCGCACGAAACCGCCGCCACAGGTGGACAGGTGGCGGCGGTTTCGACGCGCAACAGAACGGCGCGGGACAGCGCAGACTATTCGGGGGTGCGGCTGCGGTCTTTGATCTCGATGATCTGCCGCCCACGATACTGCCCACATGCCGCACAGATGTGGTGCGAACGCATGTATGAACGGCAATTCGGGCAGACCACGAGATGCACGGGGGTCACATGATCGTGGCTGCGGCGCATCCCGCGCTTCGAGCGCGAACTACGATACTTTGGTACGGCTCCCATGTCGGTACTCTCCTATCACACACGCCCACAACAAACGGTGGGCGTCGTCTGCCCATCTACGGACGAATATCGTACCTTACTCGTCCCCTTCGCGCAAGAGTGCGCTCAGCGCAGCGAAGGGATTTAGCGGCACATCGGGCGTGTCTGCGTCGCCGCCCGTTTCATCGAGCAGCACCGGTTTCGTCCCCGGTTTGACGGGCTGCATTGGCAACGCCACCACGATCACTTGCCGCAATGCCTCCGTCACATCGAGCAGATGGTTCTCGTTGATGAAGAAATATTCCGGCGGTTCCGCCTCCGGCACATCCTCGTATCCCATGTCTCGCCCGGTCTGTGCGTCAATCATCGGGCGAAATTGCTCCGCGAACTCCGCCTCGACGTGTTCGGGGTAGTAATCCAGCGTCCGCACGCACTGCAACTCCACTGTTGCCGTCACGATGCCTTCCGCCAGCAAACCCGCCCCGACCCGCGAGAGCCGGAACTCCGCATGAATGTCCCGCGCTTCGAGCGTGCCGTCCAGATCGAGAAGCGAAATATCGCAGGCGTAGCGGCGCGTGCGCCCCATCGCGCCATCCTTGAAATAGTCCACCACATTAACGGCGGTATCGTCCATGTGTTCCACGGTAGATGTCATATGCTCTGCCTCCGCCCGTGCGAACGGGCAACCGACGCCCGTTACCCCACCGGAGAGGCGGGACCCGATGCGGGCGTCGCTCTATGCGTTGCGAGAAGCATACCGCGCCCCGCGAAACGCGGCAAATATGCCCGTTCGTACGCACCCAAAACGGCACAAGGAGGTTGACAATACAGAACGCATGTTCTATACTATAAGAGCAGACACAACGGCGTGTTTCTGCACCGCGTGCGGACCGAAACACCATTGTTCGACGCACAAGGGGGCAGACACATGGGACTTGACGAGCGCGAATTGATGTTGGCACGGCTCTACATTGCGGATCGTCTGGCGGCGGCGGCGCAGGCACGGATGATCGCGGAAGCGTACACGCACGTACGCACGCGAGACCGTTGTGCGGCAGAGATCGGGCGGGTGCTCGTGCGGGCAGGGCAATGGTTGGAAGCAGCGGGCGGCGGGGCGGCACATCGCCCCGCCCTCCAGATGAAAGGCGGCGGACGATGAAAGCGATGATTGATCTCGTCACGATTCTCACGGACGATGCGCCGCGACTCATAGCATTTTACCGCGACGCACTCGGCTTTGCGCCGCACGGCAACGACGACAATGGCGACAACGGCGACTACTGCGAGTTTGCGATGGATGGCGGCACGCGCTTCGCAGTCTGCGCCCGCAGCGTGATGGCGGAGACGACGCACCATCCGTCGTTTCGTACCCCGGCAGCAGGGCAGGCATTTGAACTCGCTTTCCCCTGCGACACACACGATGCGGTAGACGCAACCTACGCCGCGATCATCGCAAAGGGCGCGACGCCGGTGCAGCCGCCTGCCACGATGCCGTGGGGAATGCGGGCAGCCTTTTTCGCCGACCCGGACGGCAATATCCACGAAGTGTTCGCCCGGTAAGGTCACACACCGCGCGAGAAGACCGTCACCGCCCAGTCGCCTTCGTTTACGGCGCAGAAGGTGCGGATTGCGCCGACCATCCCCGCGTGCGGCGCACGAACCACCGCAATGATCTCCCCGCCCGGGGAAATAATGTGTGCCAGCGGCTGCCCTGCCGCAACTACATCGCCCAGCCCAACGTGTGCCTCCCATAATCCAGTGGCGGGGCTGAGCGTCCAGCCGCCTTCGTAGATCGGCAACGATTGCGGCGGTGCGGGCATTGGTTTGGGCAGCATCCCGCGTTGTGCGAGTACGCGCAGCACGCCATCGCGCAACACCGCGACATCTTCCGGGCGGCATCCCCCGCGCCCGCCCGCCTCCACGCCGATGCTCGGTACACCCCGGCATGATGCCTCGTAACTGAACACGCCCCGATCGGGACTCATCCGCCAGAGCCACGGTAGCCCAAATGCCGCCGCTGCCGCGTACGATGCCGCTGCAACCGCCTCCGGCTCGGCGCGGAAACCGACCATCGGGGCGAACTGTGTGTACGTGCCGCCGCTGTGCAAATCAATCAGCAAATCTGCACCCGCAACAATCTGCGTCATCAGGGCTGCGGCGAGGCGGGCAGTCGGCGTACCGTCGGGGTCGCCGGGAAAGGTGCGGTTGAGGTCTGCATCGTCGAGCGGGCTGCGGCGGGTGCGGGCATCATGCGCGGGCGAGTGCGCGACCGGCACCACGACAAGCGTGCCGACGAGATCGGCAGGGTTGATCGCCTGCAGCAGTTGCCCCGCCGCCCGCACCCCCTCGAACTCGTCGCCATGCACCCCCGCCGTGACGACGATGCGCGGGCGGGGTGTGCGCCCGACAAGCACCGCGTACGGCACGGTGTACGGCGGCATCCCTGCCCCCGGCTCGACGCTCAGAGTGCATGTGTGGTGTCCGGGCGCGAGCACGTCGAATACGGGCGGAGTTTCCATCACACGGTTCCTTCCGGCGGACAGTGAAAATGCGATGTGCAGACCAACGACGGCATGTTTCATGTGTATTGTAGCGGCTTTCTCACCCTCCCACACAACGGTGAATCGGTTGGGCGACGATGCAGTTGGATGTATACTGCGCGGATGCGCGTCCGGTTTTCGCACGCACCATTCGCACGATTCATACTGGTCATACTGGAAAGAGGGCGTCCCATCGCTACCGCCGCTACCCCTATCGCGCACCTACTGCACCGCCCGGAGGTCGAGCGGCTGCTCGGTCGGGTCGCGCTCACCCTCGCGGAGACTATCGCCCTCACGACGCGCATCGCGCAGACCCCCGCCCCGACGGGCGACGAATCCGCCCGCGCCCTGCTTGTCGCGGACGAGATGCGTGCGCTCGGTCTCGCGGATGTCCACATAGACGACGCAGGCAATGCCATCGGGCGCAGACCGGGCGACGGCACTGCGCCCGCCGTGATGATCGCCGCGCATACCGATACGGTCTTCCCCGCCGAAACGATTCTGACGGTACGGCGCGGCACGGACACGATCAGCGGTCCCGGCGTGGGCGACAACAGCCTCGGCGTGGGGGCAATGCTCGCTACGGCGCGGTTGCTCGATGCGGCGGGGATTGCGACGCGCGGGGATGTACTTTTCGTGGCAGACACGGGCGAGGAAGGTCTTGGCGACCTGCGCGGGATGCGGGCGGCGATACAGACCTACCGCGACCGCCTCGGCGCGGTGATCGCAGTCGAGGGGCATAATCTGGGTCGTGTGACGCATCGGGCGGTCGGTAGCCGCCGCTATCGCATCACCGTCACCGGTCCCGGCGGGCATTCGTGGGGGAACTTCGGGCGTCCGAATGCGATTCACGTCCTCTCGCGCATCATCGCGGAGATTACCTCGCTGCCGACCCCCGCGAACCCGAAAACCTCGCTCTCCGTCGGCACGATCGAAGGGGGTATCTCGGTCAACACGATTGCGCCGACCGCCTCCGCGCTGGTTGATCTCCGCTCGGTCTCGCAAGCGCAGTTAGAGCGGTTGGCGGCGCAGGTGGAAAAGGCAGTGCGGAATATCCGCCTCTCCGAGGTGCGCGTGACGGCGGAGATTCTTGGTGACCGCCCCGCGGGTGAGTTGCCGCCGGACGCACCTATCGTGCGGCTCTGCGTGGACGCGCTGCGTGCGCTCGGTGTCGCCCCGACGCTCGACGCCAGCAGCACCGATGCGAATGTGCCGATTGGTCTCGGTATCCCCGCGATCTGCATCGGCATCGCAGAGGGCGGCAACGCACACCGGCTGGAAGAATTCATCCGCACGCCGACAATACCGACCGGGATTCAGCAACTCTTGCTGCTCATTCTGGCACTCGCGGGATATGAAGGAGCCTGACCGATGCACCCGAACGTTGAGCGCGTGCAGGCAACACTGCGCGAGCGTGGCTACGCCAACGACATTGTCGAACTGCGCGATACCGCACGGACGGCGGCAGAAGCGGCGGCGGTTATCGGCACCACCGTGGCGCAGATCGTCAAATCGCTCGTCTTCCGGGGGGCGGATTCGGGGCAGGCGGTGCTTGTCGTTGCCAGCGGCACGAACCGCGTCAACGAGAAAGCCCTCGCCGCCCTCCTCGGCGAGGCGATCACGAAGCCGGACGCCGATTTTGTCCGCGCCCAGACCGGGTTCGCCATCGGTGGCGTTCCGCCGCTCGGACATGCGACGCCACTCCGCACATTCGTGGACGAAGATTTGCTCCAGTACGACGAAGTATGGGCAGCGGCGGGACATACGCATGCCGTCTTCTGCCTCACCCCCGCCGAACTTGTCGCCATGACGGGCGGCACGGTCATCGCGGTAACGTGAACGCCCCGATTTCGCCTTTTCGATCCGCGACGAACGATGCGGTTTCACCCGTCCGCGCCGTCTTTTTCGATATGGCGGACACGTTGGTAACGCTGGAACCATCGTGGGCGGCGGTCTATGTCGAGGTCTGCCGTGCGGCGGGCATCGCGGCGGATGAGGCAGCGGTGACGGCGGCGAGCGCGGCGGTCTTCGGTGCGCTCGATCTCGATCCCGCACGGCATATCTACCCGTCGAGTGCCGAAGACGACGCCCGCCAATACCGCACGATCAACGGCGCGATTCTTCGGCAGGCGGGCGTACCGCCGGACGCCGTGACCGATGATCTGCTGACGACGCTGCACCGCGCCTTCGATGACCCCGCCCGCTACCGGCTCTTTCTCGATGTTATCCCGGTACTGCGGCGGTTGCGCGGCGCGGGCTATCGCCTCGGTATCATCTCGAACTGGTCGTGGAATCTGCCGGAACTGTGCACGGGACTTGGTATCGCGGACGTTTTCGCACAGATTGTCACATCGGCGCGGGTCGGTATCTCCAAGCCGCACCGGGGAATATTCGCCTATGCGTGTGCCGCGCTCGGTGTCGCGCCGCACGAGGCGATGCATGTCGGCGATAACATCGTCGCGGATGTGCAGGGGGCGCAGGCGGCGGGTTTGCGGGCGGTGCATCTCGTCCGCACCGATGACCGCGCCGCGCCCTCAACGGCCGCGACGATTCACACACTCGATGATCTGGACGCGGCTCTATGAGCGAAGACATATCTTGACTACGAAAGAATAACGCTTTGATTTGTAAGAATGCCCTATACCAAAATCTCATTGATCCATGTATACTCACAGCGTCGTATACCCTTATCAATAGGTATACACTCGGCTGAGAATACATGTTAGTGTACGTACACAGAGGAGTCAGTGATGCGGCTGTGTGATCGGTTCCTTCCCCCGGCATTGCCTGTGGAGCGTGTCGCGGCGCGTCTCGGCATCATTTCGGATACGCACATGCCGGATCGTTGTGCCGCTGTACCGTGTTCGCTCTTCGATGCGCTGCTCGGCGTAGACATGCTGCTGCACGCGGGCGATGTGGGCGATCTCTGGGTGCTGGACGGTCTGAGCGCGATTGCGCCCGTTATCGCAGTGCATGGCAACGACGAAACGCTTGCCGCAAGTGACGCGCTGCCGTATCAGCAGATCATCGTTGCGGGCGGGCGGCGCATTCTGCTGACGCACGCGCATTACCCCGACCGCGCCGAGGAGATGGCGTCTCGCGCCGATGATGCGTGGGGGCCGAAATTGTCGCGGCGGGCGGCGATGGCAACGGCGGTGGGCGCGGACATCGCGGTCTTCGGGCATACACACATCCCGATGGCGGTTCGGTACGAGGGCGTGTTGCTCATCAACCCCGGTGCGATTGCCTCTGCGAACACAACGACGCGGCAGGCACGGCGCACCGTTGCGCTGTTGTTCATCCGGGACGACGGCGAGGCGTTCACGGTACACATTGACCTCGAAACGTGCCAGCCATATGTGCCGCAGATTGACTGGGAGGCAGGGTTTCGCGCCGCGCTCAATCATTGCACGCTGCCGATTCTCGCGCCCGACCTCGCACGAGAGTTTCCCCGCCTGCGCGAGATCGCCGCCGACCACGCCCCTGACCACGGGTGGAGTGCGTACCGCAGCCTCGCGTGCAGTGTCTGGGAGGGCGAGCGCGATGTGATCAGCACAGACGACCTTCTCGCCGCGCTGCGCTCCGATACGGCATTGCCGGTACACGTACGCCGCGAGATGATTGCGACCCTGATGCACACAGACACACTCACGGAGTCTGCCGCAGACTGAGCAGCACATTGGCACACATGACGGGCAACACGACGGGCGGGGCAACCCGCCTGTTTTCGTGTCGCACGCACACACCGCCAACCGATGCGGGGGAGGTGTTCCACTGGTATCATGGCGGGAGCGGCGGTATCGCACCGCCAAAAACGAGGGCATACCACCGATGGAAAACGCGCAGTATCTCGAACTCGCTCCCATACTCACGCAGCATCGCACATTTGCGATTCGGGCAGGAACCGGAACGGAAACTTTGGCTGTCCCCTACGCGTTCCGTCTCGTGGGGGATGCCCTCACGATGGCGTACGCGGTGCGCGATGGGTCGGACGCACTCGCCGCCCTTCGCAGGCGCACGGGCATTACATTCACGGTCGGCACACACGCGCATGGCACATGGCTGGAAGGCGAAGGACGCGCCGTGATCGTCCACGATGCGACGGTCGCGGCGGAGTGGCTGGCGCGGATTGATGCACAGGCGGCGGACGGCATCGCCCGCGACCCAGCGACGTATCGTGCCGTCCGCATCGTGCCGGAGCAGATCACCCGCCGCAGCGCAGACGCGAACGGCGCGGGGCAATCGCTCACGTACACATTCGCATCGGCAACGCAGCGATGGGGCTACGCGAACAGTTCGCTTAATGAGCGATTCAACCGCTTTTTCGAGCTGACCCGCGCCAATGTCGCCCCCGTCATGGCGATGCCCGTCAGCATCGGGGCTGCCCTCGCGTGGCAGCGGGAAGGGGTCTTTCGCCCGGTGCCGTACGCACTGACACTCGTGGGGGCGGTCGCGGCACATCTCGCATCGAATGTGACGAACGACATCTTCGATTTCCGCTCCGGTGCGGACGAACGCGCCCACGCGATGGCGGAGACGGGCGACGCGCTCGATACATCGTCGGGCGCGTTGACGGGCGGTGCGCTCTCGGAACGGCAGGCGAATTTGCTTGCGGCGGGCTTGTGGGGAACCGCGCTCGCGTGCGGCATCGGGATCGCCAAGACGAGCGGCCCCGGCGTGCTGGCGATGGCGGGCGGCGGGTTTGCACTCGGCACGCTCTATGTCGCGCCGCCATTCGCGTATGGCTATATCGGGCGCGGGTTGGGCGAGGTGGGCATTCTCGCATCGTTCGGGCTGCTGCCGACACTCGGCTCGTATTACGCCCAAACGGGTAAGATCGGGTGGGCACCCGTCATTGCCGCATTGCCGCCGGGATTATTTACGACGGATGTGCTGCTCAACCACCATTTCTTCCACTGGCGGGCAGACAAAGCCGTCGGCAAGAATACGCCCGTTGCTATTCTTGGCGAGCAACGGGCGGCGACCGCGTCACGGGCAGTGCTGGCGGCGGCGTGCGCCTCGGTTGTGGCAGGGATCGCAGCGAAAGTGTACCCGATCACCGCGCTCGCCGGGATCGCGACGGCAGGGGCGGTCTGGAAAAAACTGGGCGAACTCGGCGACGGCAATCGCACCCCCGCCTTTTATGGCGACCTGATGGATCGCACTGTGAAGGGGAGCAGCCGCATGGGGCTGGCATTGCTCGGCAGTGTCGTGCTCAGTGGGCTGGCGAAAGCACAGCGCAACCGCCTGCGCGGGCGTACGATCCTCGCAGATTTGCCCGATTAGCCCTCCACCGTCGCACACGTTACGACCAGAGGAAATGAGCGACACACAATGCCTGACGACTCGCGCACCTACCCGATTACGTTCCGCATCAACGGCGCAACCTATCCCGCGCTGCTCGGCGCGATGGATATCTTTCACGAGGGGCTGGAACATGCCATCCCCGCTGAACTGCGGCGCGGGCATCGCCTGCGGATTCGCACGCCGGACGGCGCGGTCGTCTTCCCCGATATGTTCGTCGGGGAGACGGTGGGGCATTTCGGCACGCACCTCTTCGAGGTATTCGCGGAGCCACTCGTGGGCGAACCGGGACCGTTTCGCACTCTCGCGTTCGACCATCTTGCGATCACCGTCGCGGATCGGGAGGCGGCGCGGGATTTTTTTCATGAAGTCGTCGGTATGGAGATCATGCGCGACGACCCGCACCAGACGGTGCTGACGACCGGGCTGACCTCGCTTTTTCTGTTCGGCACGGCATTCGCGCCCCTCTCGGACGGCGTGCCGTCACGCTGGCACCATCTCGGCTTCGTCGTGGACGATCTCGAACGGTGCTATTACCATCTTCGCGCACACGGGGCAGAAATTGTCTCGGATTACACGCTGCTGGAACGCGACGAACGCTGGTCGCTATACTGCCATTATCGCAACGGCGATGTGGTGTTCATGCTGCAGTTTTCCGAAATTCGGGAGGGGTACCGGGGCGTGCAGACTGATGCCACCGACTATCTGTATGACTATCTACGGGGCAGATACGGCGTGCGATTTACCGACGACGCACCTGCACAATGACCGACGCCCGCATGACTGCAGCAGCGGTCTCGCCGATCGCGCCCGAAGCCGCCGCCGCATATCTGGCGCACGACCCGGCGGGCAATGTCGAGATGCTTATCTCGCTCTATCACGACACGCTGCTGACCTGTCATGGGGTGCGGCGGGGCGACACGCTGGTAGGGGTCATTGTCAGCGGGCGGGGGTGGATTGGCGGGCCGCGTATCGGCGGCATCGAGGCGGACGACGACGCTGCCCTCGATGTACTGCTCGCCGCTTTCCCGCCCGATGTGGAGCAACTGTCGGTTCACCGGGCGTGGATGCTGCCCGCGCTCACTGTCGCGCTCTCGCTCGTGGCCGTGCCGCGCACCGCGCATGTCTTTCTTGCGACTGATCATCTTGTGGTCGTGCCACTGCCCGCAGTACGGTTATTTCTGCCGGACGATAGTGCAACGGTCGCGGCGAGTGCAACACCGTGGGGGCGTGACGGCTTCGTGGAGGCACTCGCGCAGGGATTTCGGGCGTGGGGCATCATCGAAGGCGGGCGGGTCGTCGCGCGTGCAATGGCAGCGTACGCCACTGGCTGGACCGAGGAAGTTGCTGCGGTCTGGACGGCACCACGTGCGCGGGGGCGAGGACTTGCAACGGCGGTTGTTGCGGCGACGGCGGCGGATATTCTTACCCGCCGCCCGTTTGCGACCTACGCCGCCCGAACGAATAACGCCGCCTCATTGCGAGTCGCGGAGAAAGTCGGTTTCCGTCGCACACACGAGAGCGTGTTGTACGAGGTGGCGCGGCGGCTCCCTACGCGCCCATCGTGAAGACGCCGCGACCGTTGCGCGAGATCGTTTACAGTTCTCCCTGCATGACGGGCGTGCCGCTCGGCGCGGTACCGCTCTTTCCCGCAGGTTCGGCGGTGATGACCACTTCCCGCACCCCGGTAAGGCTACCGGAAATGACGAGGCTGGTCGCTTCCTCGTTGTCGCTGTCGAAGGTGCCGACGGCGCGATACGATCCGTCTGTCCAACGGAGCCAGACGCGATAGGTCTGCCCCGCTGCTGCGACCGGAAAACCTTTCGCCATCAGCACGACACGCCCGCCATCTGCGGGCGATTCGACCAATGTCGCATTGGCACGCGGCGCACTCGCGGTGCCTGCCATCGTGTAGGCATGAATGCCCGTTGCGGCATACTGCACTGCCTGCACCGAATGCTGCGCCTGTGCGACATCACCCCGCAACCGGACATTCGCCGCCCCAAGCCCGACGACCGCGAGAAGCAACACCGCCGCGACGACCCAGCCCGCCAGTGTTGACACCCGCGATCGCCGCGCCGTGGTGATGGAAACGGGCGGTGGGGCAAGTCGCACGGCGGTGGAGCCGTCCGGCGGCGCACCGTGCATCTCGGCGCGGACAAGCGCAAGGACGCGCCCTTTCAGGGCAGGTGAGGGGGCTTCGTCAGTCTCATCGAAATCCGCACAGGCATCGGGGAGGAACGCCGCGATAGCCGCCCAATCTGCCGCAAGTTTGGCGGCGGTGGGGTCATCAGCGGCGGCTCGAATGGCGGCGCGTGCCTCGGTAGGCGACGCGGCACCGAGCGCGTGCAGCGCAAGCAGCGTGTCGCGTTCGTCGGTGTCGGGCGACCCGGCAGGGGTGAGGGAAGGATGCTGGGCGTCGGTCATGATAGCGGTTTCTCCAATGTCAACGGTGCGAGCATTGCCCGCATTTTGTGCATACCGAGGCGTATCCGGCTCTTGATCGTCCCAAGAGGCACACCGAGCTGCGCCGCAACTTCTGTATTCGACAGTCCCCCAAGGAACGCGAGGCTGATCGCGTCCCGCTGCTCCACCGGCAATGTGCCGAGGGCTTCGCGCACTTGGGTTGCGTCCAGCCCACGTATAACCTGCGCCCAGACGCCGTAGACATCCTCGTTCGCCGCCCGTTCAAAGGTGTCGTCGAGGGGTTCGTCGTTACGGCGCGGTTTGAGGCGACGCAGCGCATTCAACGCACGATGATGGACGATACTCAGGAACCATGTACGCCCGTTGCCCCGTGTGGGCGAGAACGATTTCGCGTATCGCCAGAGGGCAAGAAACGCCTCCTGCACGACATCTTCCGCAAGTGTTCGTTCCGCGACGATCCGGTATGCAAGCGCGAACGCGGCACGATAGTGGCGGTCGTAGAATGCCTCGAAGCACACGAGTGCCGCCGCATCCGCCGACACCATGCCGCCAACGAGTTCATCGTCCGTCCGTTCTTCCAAGCCCATCATCGGTGCACGTACCGTCTTCCTAGAAGTTATACCCCGTATAGTGCGTGCCGGATCAATATTCGACATCGCAATCGGGGAGCGCGGGCAGTATAACACAACAAAAATCCCCTCTCTGCGTGGCAGAGAGGGGAATCGGGGCGAAAACGGGCGGGGTTATTTGCCCTTGTTCGTCCAGTGGGCGATATTCCAGACATCGCTGTCCCACATCGTCAGGTTCACGCCTTCGATTTTCGCAGAGCGTGCGCCCAGCCCGGTGCGGGCAATGAGCGGAATCTGCGCGTAATCGCCGATGAGAATCGAGTCGAGTTTCTTGAACAGTTCGATGCGCTTAGCGGGGTCGAGCGTCGTCTTCAAGGTTGCCAGCGTGTCATCGAACTCTTTATTCGACCAGCGCATGACATTCGTTCCCTTCCAGCCGTTCGCTTTCGCGGCGATCTGGTCGGTGGAGAAGTCCTCGAAGAATGCCTGCATATCGGGCGAACTCGCACCGTTGGTGTACATTTCGAGGTCGGTCTCGAAACGCACGCGCTGGTCGGAGTTGTCCGGTTGCCCGAAGAAGATCGCGGAATCCACCGGCTTGAGTTCTACCGCGACGCCGATGTCTTTCATGTTCTGCTTGATGAGTTGCGATTCTTTATCGCGTACCGCGTTTACCGAGGTACGGAAGGTGATCGCGAACTTCTTACCGTCCTTGACGCGCACGCCGTCCGAACCCATTTTCCATCCGGCGGCGTCGAGCAGTTCGTTCGCCTTCTTGGGGTCGTACTTAAACTCCGGCCCCGCATAGATAGAGGGGATGGGGGTGTTTGTGGCACGTCCTGCAAGACCGTAAAGGTTCTTCGCCATCGCATCGCGGTCAATCGCCAGCGAGAGGGCTTGGCGTACATTCTTGTCCGTCCAGAAGGGGGATTTGCTCTTGGGGCTGCTCTTCTCGCCGTCTACCTCGGTGGAGGGGTCGGAGAAGTTGACAAAGATACGCTCGGTGGAGGCACCGGGGTTCTGCTCCAGCACGCCGCCCGCATCGGTGAACTGTTTGTAGATATCCGGACCGACCTGCGGGTTCCATGCGTAATCCGCCTGCCCGGTCTGGACTGCTTTCATCGCCGTGACCGCGTCGCCGCCGCCTTTCATCTCCACCGTGGCGAAGTACGGCGCGTTTGCCTCGCGGAACTTGTCGTTCGCCTTATAGAGCACGGTATCGCCGGACTTGAAATCCGTCACGACATACGGCCCGGTGCCGATGGGCTTCTGGTTGTAGGGGCATTGGGTGATCGTCGTGCAGGATTCCAGCGAGTGCTTTGGCAGCACCGCGCCAAAGACGCCGGTGAACGGTAGATACCAGACCGCCGTGGGCGCAGCGAAGGTGATCTTCACCGTGGTCGGGTCCACAGCGACCGCATCCTTGATGATGCTGTAGTACGAGACGGTCGTTGCGCCGTTCGTCTTGTTCGTGATGAACTTCCATGTGAAGACGACATCGTCCGCTGTGAACTTCTCGCCGTCCGACCAGACGATATTGTCTTTGAGTTTCCATGTCACTGTGGTGCCATCGGCGGACAGACCGCCGTTCTGGACGGAGGGCATCTCCTTTGCCAGCACGAGCACATCAGGAACGAGCGAACCAACGGAGGTGGTTGCGAGCGGCTCCACCACGAGGCGGGCGGCATCGAAATCCTTCGTGCCTGCCGCAAGGTGCAGGTTCAGAATCGTGGGGGCCTGCCACCAGAGGAGGCGCAGATTACCGCCCTCGCCCCGCTTGGAGGTGTCCGGCAATGTCAGGTTGACGAGCTTCGGTGCATTCGCGGCAGGCGCGGCGCTACCCGTAGCAGTAGTCGCGGCTGCCGGTGCACTGCCTGCCGGGGTCGTCGCTGCGCCGGGTGCGGTCGTCGCCGCTGCTGGTGCTGTGGTTGCCGCAGCAGGAGCGGTGGTGCTGGCGGGCTTGGTTGCTGCGCCAGTCGCGGTCGTCGCGGCGGGTGCGGCAGTCGCAGTCGAGGCGGTTTCGCCGCCGCAGGCAGTCAGCACCAGCGGCAATGCGACGAGCATCGCCACCAGCAGCCCCAATGGTCGTGGAACCCGTGTCCGTACCGTTCTGTTCATCCCATCTCCTCGTACCTAGTGTCTGTTTCCCTGCGGACGCGGTTTCCTGCGCCCATTCTTCCCCTTTTCCCCAGTCACGCCGTTACTTCTTGAGTGCCCAATGTCCGATGTTCCACACCTCCGATGAATATGCCGAATACTGGATGTTGATGAGGTCGGTGCGGTGTGCATAGGTTTCGTTCCGTACCACGAGTGGGATACGGATGCCCTCGCCGATAATCTTCTCATCGAGTTGCACAGCGAACGCCTTGCGCTTTTCGGGGCTCAACTCGCGCTTGTACTGGTCGTAGATTTTGTCGAATTCCTCGCTCTGATAGCGGTTCACATTGCTGCCGCCCCAGTTGTTCGCCTTGGAGGGCAACTGCGCGATGGTGAAACCCTCGAAGAATGCATGCGCGTCGGGCTTCGAAGAGCCGGTGGCGAGCAGGTTGATGTCCGTCGTGAAGCGGATCGCGCTGTCCGCGTTGTCGGGCCGCCCGAAATAGACCGAGGCATCCACGGATTTGAGATCGAGGTTGATGCCCAGTTCTTTCAGGCTCTGCTTGATGACTTGCAACTCTTTATCCCGCTGCGCGGTGATGGAGGAGCGTGCGCTCATGTTCATCTTCATGCCGTTTTTCTCACGGATGCCGTCTGCACCTTTTTTCCAGCCCGCCTGATCGAGCAGATCGCCCGCTTTTTTCAGGTCATAGGCGAACGGCTTGCCAATGTCGCCGCGCACAATCGGGATGGTGGTGTTGCCCGCAACACCACCGGGGCCCCAGAGATTCTTGGCGATACTGTCGCGGTCCACGACATACGTAAATGCCTGTCGCACGAGTGGATCGGAGAAGAAGGGATTCTTGCTCTTGGCACTCGACAACTCACCGTCTACTTCGTTGCGCGGGTCGGCGGTGTTCAGTTCGAGTTGTTCGACATAGAAACCTGGCTGCGTGGCGACCGTTTTGCCGCTATCGGAGACCTGCTTGAGGACTTCGGGTGCAACGGTGAGATTCCACGCGAAATCTGCCTGCCCGGTCTGGACTGCTTTCGCCGCCGTGACCGCGTCGCCGCCGCCCTTCAACTCGACTGCTGCAAAGTAGGGCGCATTCGGCTCGCGGAATTTCTCGTTCGCCTTGTAATTCACGGTGTCGCCGGACTTGAAATCGGAGACGACGAATGCCCCCGTACCGACGGGCTTGGTGTTGAACTCGCAGTTCTTGGTATCCGGGCATTTGGAGAGGATGTGCTTCGGCACGATCTCGCCCGCGTCCCCCACAAAGGGGATGAACCATGCCGCCGCCGGTGCCTTGAAGATTACCTTTGCCGTGGTTGGGTCCAAAACCTGCACATCGGCGATGTCATTATAGAGGGTGGTGTTTGTGCTGCCCGTCGCGGGGTTCGTGACGTACTGCCACGTCCACTTCACATCCTCGGCGGTGAACGGGGTGCCGTCCGACCATGTGACATTCTCTTTCAATTTCCACGTCACGCTCAGATAGTCGGCGGCGACCAACCCGTTCTGCGTTGAGGGGATTTCCTTTGCCAGAATCGGGGTATCCGGGACGACGGCTTTGGTGCTAATCCGCGCCAGCGGCTCGGTCACAAGCGACGCTGCATCCTGATCTTTCGTGCCGTTGTTGGTGTGAATATTGAGAATCGTCGGAGCCTGCCACCAGAGCAACCGCAGGGTGCCGCCCTCGCCGCGCTTTGTCGTCAACGGCGCACCGAATAGATCAGTGGTAGATGCCGCAGTCGCCGGTGCCGTTGCGCTGCTTACGGCGGGCGATGCGGCGGCGGGTGCGCTGCCCGTCGCTGTGGTTGCGGCGGCAGGGGCGGTCGTTGCAGCCGCCGGAGCCGTGGTGTTGGCAGGTTTCGTCGCCGCGACAGACGCAGCACTGGTCGGTGCGACGGCACTGCCAGCGACGGTTGCCGCTGCGGGGGTGGTCGTCGCGGTTTCGCCACCACAGGCGGTGAGCAGCAACGGCACCACCATCAGCAGCGCGGCGAACAAACCGAGCGAACGAGGAACAGCGGGGCGGCGATACGTCCAATGCATCGTGGCTCTCCTACCGGGTTTTCACATGGATACACGCGGGGCGAAGTATCGCATACTGCCCCGCGTGTATTCAAGGTGTCGCGTCGGTTACTTTTTCAATGACCAGTGCCCGATATTCCACACCTGCGACGAGAACGGGGAAAACTGCGTATTGATGAGGTCGGGGCGGTAGGCGAAGACATCCTTCCGCACCACGATCGGGATGATGACACCATCGTCTGCAAGCGTCTCATCGAGTTTGTTGTAGAGCACTTTACGCTTTTCGGGGTCGAGTTCGCGCTTCAGTTGCTCGAACAGCTTGTCGTAGTCGGGGTTCGACCACTTCATGACATTGCCGTTGCCCCAGTTGTTCGCTTTCGTGGCGAATTGGTCGGTAGTCATCTGCTCGAAGAATGCCTGCGGATCGGGGCGTGTCGAGCCAGTGCTGTACATCTCCATGTCTACTGTGAAGCGGGAAAGCGCATCCGGGTTGTCCGGGCGACCAAAGAAGACCGAGGCATCCACCGGCTTGAGTTCAAAACCGATGCCGAGTTGCTTGAAGGAATCCTTCATTACTTGCCCGGTCTTATCGCGCACGGGGTTCACAGACGTGCGGAATGTGAAGTTCATTTTCACGCCGCCTTTTTCACGGATGCCGTCCGCGCCCTTCTTCCAGCCTGCCTGATCGAGCAGATCGCCCGCTTTTTTCAGGTCATAGGTAAATGCCTTGCCGACATCGCCACGCACCAGCGGGATGATCGTGTTGCCCGCCGTTCCTGCGGGGCCGTACAAATTTTTGGCGATGCTGTCGCGGTCAATTGCGTAACTGATCGCCTTGCGAACCATCGGGTCGGCAAAAAACGGGTTCTTGGATTTCGCGCTGCTCAGTTCGCCGTCCGTCTCGGTACGCGGGTCCGCCTGATTGAGGCGAATCTGCTCGACCGAGTAGCCGGGGGGCGTCGCAACCGTCTTGCCTGCATCCTGCAGTTGCTTGATGATTTCGGGCGCGACCTGCAAGTTCCATGCATAGTCGGTCTGCCCGGTCTGCACGGCTTTCGCGGCGGTCGTTGCGTCGCCACCGCCCTTCATCTCGATGGTGGCAAAATACGGGGCGTTCGGCTCGCGGAACTTGTCGTTCGCCTTGTAGTTCACCGTATCGCCCGGTTTGAAATCCGTCACCACATACGGCCCGGTGCCTATCGGCTTGGTGTTGAACTCGCAGTTGCGCGTATCCGGGCATTTGGAGAGGATGTGCTTCGGCACGATCTCGCCCGCGTCCCCCACAAAGGGGATGAACCATGCCGCCGCCGGTGCCTTGAACGTCACTTTTACCGTGGTCGGGTCGAGCACATCTACTTTGCTGATGTCGCTATAGACGGTGGTGGACGTGCTACCGGTCTTTGGTTCCATCACATACTCAAAGGTGTACTTCACATCCTCGGCGGTGAACGGCGTGCCGTCCGACCATGTGATGCCATCTTTGAGTTTCCACGTCACACTGGTGTAGTCCGCCGCGATTGTCCCCGCCTGCACGGAGGGAATCTCCTTCGCCAGCACCGGAATATCCGGCACGAGCGAGGTCGCGCTGATGCGTGCAAGTGGCTCGGTCACGATGCTGGCGGCATCAGTATCCTTTGTGCCGTTGTTGGTGTGAATATTGAGAATGGTCGGGGCCTGCCACCAGAGGATACGCAGTGCGCCGCCCTCGCCACGCTTTGTTGTCAGCGGCGCACCGAACGGCGCACCGCTCGCCGCCGCCGGTGCCATCGTTGCGGCGGAGGGAGATGCGGATGCGGCGGGCGCAGCAGTACCAGCGGGTGCGCTGCTGGCGGTTGTCGCGGCAGCAGGGGCAGTTGTCGCGGCGGCGGGCGCGGTGGTGCTGGCGGGTTTCGTTGGGGCAGATACAGATGCGGCGGGCGCACTCGTCACAGCGGGGGAAGCGGTTGGCGCGGTCTCACCACCGCACGCTGCCAATAAGAGCGGTAACACAAACAGCATTACTACGGCGATTCCTACCGGTCGTCGTCTCTCCCGTCGGTGCCAGAGTGTGTACATCGCGGACCTCCCCGTTACCTTGTGCGTTTGAATAGAACAAACTCGCATCAGCACCCATGTTCCCCGCGCAATCAACACGAAAACACAGAGACTACGCATATCTCCTGCTCCGCACGCCCCGGCTGTCATATTGTTGCAAGCAGCAGGATAATCGAGAGAGAGCCGGGCGTCAATCGCCACTCCATACGATTTCGGTGCATCGCAATCGTTGATTTGCACAGATGGCTCAAGCACATGTGTACATCGGTCAAATATACGGAAACATGTTGTCGTAGGGGAAGACGGTGGGTTACAATAGAGGGGCAGAGTAGTTGCAGGGGACGAGACGCTGCGCGTTACGGGTATACTCCGGTATCCGCATCATTCGCCACCGTTTACACCGGGCAATTTGAAGGTGGGGGGCGGGACATGAGCCGTCGCTACGAGCGTGAAATTGTCGAATTGCTGGAGCGTGACGAGCGCGATCATCGCGGGCGCGAACGGATCGAGCGCGTGCGCCGTAATGTGGATGCGACGCGGCAGCGCGTGCAGCCCCGCAGTACATGGGAGCGGTTCGGCGGGCTATCGTGGATGATCGCCAGCCTCGTGCTGGCGATCTTCGCCTTCATCATTCATAGTCGTGTGCCGCTGATCGGATCGGTGCTGGTGTGCATCGCGGTCGGGCTCTTTTTCGTACCGGTCGTCCTTCGCACCGACGTGCAGAACGACCGGAAAATGTGGCGCGGGGAGATTATTGACCTTCCGCCCCGCAGTGGGCCGTTTCAGGGTGTGCGCCACTATCTGTGGCAAATCCGCACCAATCGTCGCCGCCAGCGCAATCGCTGACTGCGCCGTCACACTGAATACGGTATGGGCAGGAAACGGATGGCGACCCGTCATCTGTTTTTGTGTGTCAGGCGTATAACGAGAGAGAAGCCGTCTTTGAAAGGAGTGCCGATGACCCCGCGATTGTGCCGTCTTTCTCCGCTTATCGTGCTGTGTACCGTCCTCATCGTGCTTACGGGCTGCGGCGGCGGTGGGACGGGAGATACTCCGGTTGCTCCCGCCACCGCGCAAAGTGCGAATATCGCAAACCCGGTCGCGACGAATACCGTAAACACCGCTACGAAGCCGCTCGCGCCCGAACTCGACATCGCAGACGCGGGCAAGTGGTACAACTCCGCGCCGCTGACGCTGGCAGGATTGCGCGGGACGCCCGTATTGCTCGTTTTTTGGAGCGACATATGACCGATTTGCCGGTCGGAGGTTCCGACCCTCAAGAAACTCGCTGAGCAATATAACGGCAAACTGACGATCATCGGCGTGCATGGCTACGACTTCTCCGGGCAGACACCCATAGCCGACGGCGTGAAAGACTTCGCCATCACCTACCCGGTCGTAGACGACACGCAGAAAACGGTGTGGAAGAAATACGGTATTACCTCGCACCCCTCGTGGGCTTTGATCGCCAGCGACGGCACGGTTCTCGACCGGCAAGTCGGCGGCATTACCGCCCCCGCCGCAACGCAGAAGATCAATGCCACCGCAAACGGCGGCAAGTAGCGAGCAACGAGCAACGGGTAACGAGTGATGAGATTTTTATGCCCGCGTCGTGCGTATGATTGAACAGCACAACCGTGGGAGCAAGAATCTCGTCGCTCGTTATTTGATACTGCCCCTCCTCTTGACGATTAGCGATGCGAGGAGTTCCATAGAGAGAGGGCAGGGCGCAGCGACGCGGCTTGACAGCGGGACGACGGGACAACGGGACGACGGGAAAGGACATTCGATGCGTACGAACAAAGCGATGAGCGGGAAGCGGTTCGTGTGGCTAATAGTCGCCGCACTGGTGGTGCTGACGGTCATGTATATCGGCGGCAGCGCGACCTTTGTGCAATCGAAGGCTATCGTCTGCAACGGCTACCCCTCGGTGGAAGACCAGCAGAATTGCTTCGCCACCGCTACCGCCGGCCCACCACCGAAGCGATTTCGGTATCACTAAAGACTGACCACCGAAGCGCAACGCGCAGGACAACACGCAGCAAAGAAAGCCCCGACCACTCGGAAGTGATCGGGGCTTTGCTTGTATTGGCGGTGATTAGTTACTCGTTGGTGTATTTCTGCTCGATATTGATGAGCACCCAGTCGTACTGTGTGCTGCGGGTCGGGGTGCCGCAGTACTGGCATACGGAGAGGTTGCCGAGTTGGAGCGGTGCGCCACAGGTCGGGCAGGTGCGGCTGAGGTAACTCGTGCTTTTCGTCTTCGCGTTCGCGCTGCGCTCGAAAATCCAGTATTCCGAGTAGGGGCGCGGCTTCGTCCACCCGTCTACGATCTTGCCTGTCTGGGTATCGAGGTAGTAATCGGAGGCGGAGGCATCAATGCGGGCGGTAATATTGTCGGTGTTCGCGTTGGAGTCCACCCGCACAATATGGGTGCCGCTCAGCACGACATCGGTCATCACATTCTTGCGGTTCGCGGCGGTGTCGCCCTGCAACTGCATCTGCAAACGGTTCGCCTCGCCCTCGCCGAGGAAGGGCAGTGCGGGGGAGAGATCGCCATGTACCCATGCCTGATTGAGCGTCATGTACGCCGTCTCGGTACGATCTGCGAATTGCGCCTCGTTGAATTGCGGGTCACGCGCTTTGATGCTCGTAAGGGCGGCGTTGATCTCGGCATCGCTCTGCTTGAACCGCTCAGTTTCCTGCTCGTGGGTTGGCATCGGCAGGGAATCCACCGGGACACCTTCGGGGCCGTATGTGTCCCTACCCTTGGCACGGTTGCGGATGAACCAGATGATAACGATGATGACAACGACGATGACGATGAGCGTAAGCAACCCACCGGAGCTACCACTCCCGCCGCTGCTGTACGAACTGCCGGAGTTATAGCCGCCGCCACCGCCACCGAACCCGCCGGGAATGATGATAACGCCGCCACCACCGCTGCCGGACGACCTCGAGCTGCTGCTACCGCTGCTGGAACTGCTGCCGCTGCTACTGCCGCCGCCACTCCGGCTGCTGCCGCCGCTGACACTCGATTTGTTGCCACCACCGGGGCGGGCGTCCACGATTACCGGTGTCACGAGCGCGAACGCGATTGCCAAAAGCATCGCGCATCGTGCGACCCAAGACCATTTCATCGAACCCGAACCCCTTTGTGTCATGGACATGCGCCTCCCCTGTATATGAACAGTATACGTCCGTTTTGCATGGGGTGTTCCACAAGACACGGCTCCATAAACGGATGCGCCCGCCTCATGCCATCTTCCTTTGAGATTTGAGAGATGTTCCCATTGTGCCAACGGACGGGAGATACTGCGCGATACCGCCGTTACCCGATCCCTTCTTGCTCGAAGATGCGCCGGAGGATGGCGAGGGTAGAGGCGTAGGTGCTGTCCAGCCCGTAGTACGACATGCCCCGCGCACCGAGGGTGTACGCCCGCGAATACGGGGTATCGGACGCATAGTGGATCAGCCCGAAATCCACCGGCACCTGCGAGAAATTGACGTTTTCGTTCATTGGATAGCGGGTAGGGAAGGTATCCTCGTAGAGCGCGTTGAGGTACGGCCCCGCTTCCATCTCTACCACGGTGTAATTCTCGCGGTAGTACAGATCGAGGTACGCCTCGTTTTGTAGGAAGGTACCGCGTGTCGTCAGGGCTTTCTGGTTATCCAAGGCAGAGCCGTAGACGAGGAATGGTGCGAGATGTTCGTACCGAAAGCAATTGTCTAGCCAGTAGGTATTGCCGGTGTGCTCGTCGAAGACGGTGGACGAGAGCATCACATCACCGATGCGCCCGTTGAGCGTCGCCGCCTTACCGAGAACATACACCCCCTTGAGTGCGACGGTGTTGAGGGCGACCTGCGTGAGGATATGGTTTGCCGCCATGCCGAGCGGGTAATTGATATTGACGATCACCGCGTCCGACGACCCGACTGCCGGTTTGCCGTTCGTGTGCAAACGCGGATCGAGTTCGTCTGCATTCAGTTTGCCGACATCAATGATCTGGATACCGACATCGAGTGCGCCTTCGCTCGGCACGCTCCAGATGCCGCTTGCTTCCTCTTCCACGGTGCGCTGGTCGCGTTCCTGCGGGTTTTCAAAGAAATAGGACCGCGCCGCCGAATAGAGAAAGTTATCCCACGATGCCCGCACTTCGCCGCGCACCATTTTCTCGTATTCGGGCAGCAATTCGGGGTGATTGGTCTCCTGCACATGCCGGATCAGCGCATCGCGCCGCCGCCGTGATGTGCCGGAAAGCACATTGACTACCGAATGCGTGTTAGATGAGACGAAGTACACCGGGCGGTCTGCCAAGCCGTGGTGGTGCAGTAACGCGCCGATTGGTCTCCACCATCGCTGCGTGACGCGGCGATAGCCGGTATGCGTGCCGCCAAGCATCCGCAGCGACATAGATTTCTCGACATCGCCCACCTTCGCCAGTGTGCGCCAGAATGCCGCACCCCACGTGCTGCGGAGCCGCCCCCAATCTCGCGCCTCGATCAGAAGCGCGGCGCGGCACGCCTCCGCAGTCGTCTCCTCGTGCTGCGGGTCGGGCGACGCGTCTGCGGCGAGGGCTTGGACTTGTGCGAAAACCTCCGGCGCATCGCACAGTAGGGTGTGCAGTTTGTTCCACTCGATCTGATAGGCGACGAGCGAGGGAATGAAATCGTCCAGATCGGAGACCGACGCGACGAAGACCGCGAGCGTCTCCGCATTGTCATACCACCATTTGCGCCGCCGTCCGGGAGACGTGACGGGCTGCCATTGCTCCTCGACATGCGCGTATCCGCCCTGCGCGAAGATACGACTCGTCTGACCGAGAACGACATGCAGCACGCGCTCGATGCATTCCGGCAATCGCTGCACGGAGTACATGAATGCGCCCATATCCGGTTCGCGGTCGGCGGCGCGGCTATGGAGGCTGCTGTGTGCGCTGATGTGCGCGGGGACGAGCGTGCGTAGTTTGATCTCGCCGGAGGAACGCAGCAGTGTCGTGTAGGTGCGGACATAGAGGTCTACATCGCGCTTGCCGCCCTGCTCGGCATCCGCGTGTACCCCCGGCAATGCCGCCCCGCCCGCTCGCACATCATTGACCGACGGCGCGGCAGTTTCGTCCGCACTTGAGAGACTCCCGTACTGCACCATTGCTCGCCCGTTCCCTTCCTGCCGTGCGCCTGCCATGCGCCACTGTTCCCATCGCATCGAATTATGGCACGGCAATGTGTGAACGTCATTTTACGCGCCGATTGCATCGCTTGAAGGTTTGGGGGATATGATGGTCTCAGTGACGAACGGCACACGGGAAGGCGGCAATGATGATAACAGCACCACACACGATTCTTTCGGACGATCCGCGCAGCGCAGCGCGGGCAGGGCGCGGCATGTGGTTCGCGCTGATCTTTTTCTTCACTACACTCGTGGTTGGTCTCTCGTGGGATCGGTCGTGGCACACGACGCATCCCTTCGAGTCGTTTTACTCGCCGCCGCACTTGTTTATTTACGCGACGGCGATCATCTCGACGCTGCTGGTGGCGCGGCTGGTTCTCGTGCCGGAGTTGCGGCGTCCGTTCGGGCAGACGATCCGGTTGCGGCTGTTCGCAACGCCCGTTCCGGGTGCGCTCGTCCTTGCGGGCGGCGGGCTGTTGATGCTCGGCTTCGCGGGGCTGGTGCTGGATAATGCGTGGCACACGCGCTTTGGGCTGGACGAAACCGGATGGAGTACACCGCACGCGATGATCGGGTGCGCGTTGAGTGTGGTTGCGTTGGGGTTTGTGGCGTGCCGTCTCGCATTGCGTCCCGCGCTACCGCTGCGCTGGTATACGGCGGTAGCACTCTGCTGGATCGTGCTGGCATTCTCCTCGCCCTTTTTCGGTCCACTGCGCGAGAACACGACGCCCGCACGGTTGGAGGCGCAACGTCGCGCCGTCGCTACCTTCCCGGCACTGGCAGATTCCGTGCCGTTCACACATGTGCTGCGTATCGAGGCGGCGGCAAATCTCACGCGCACGAATCCGGTATATTTGCTGCTCGGCGGGTTGTGGGTGGGGATTGTACTGGCGATTGTGCGGCGGCTTGACCGGCGATGGTGGGTATGGATCGGGGCGGTCGCGCTCTGGTCGTTCATAGAACTACTGGACCACCGCCGCGCCGCCGTGCGTCTCGATCACTTTTTGCCTATCTCGCGTGATGCCGCGGTGTGGTTGCCACCACCAATTCTGCCCGCTGCGCTCGTACTGCTGCTTCTGACGCGGCTGCGGTTGTCGGAACGGTGGTCGTGGTTACCTTGGCTGGCGGCGGGTAGCATCTTCGCCGTGCTGACCTGCGCGACGTGGGGCAGAGGCGGCGCGATGTGGCTGCTCCTCCCCGTCGCAGCGGTGCTGACTGTCGGGGGGGCATGGCTTGGCGGGCGCGTTGCGGATGTGCTGGAATCCCCGACAAGCGGCGGCGTCTTCCGGCTGATCGCCGCCATCGCGGTAGCGATCCCGCTTCTCACTGGCACGGCGGATTTGTGGCTACGGCATTCCATTTCCTGAGAACGTGCTTCACGCAGCAATAAACTGCCGCGCCCGCCACTGGGACAGACGTGGGGTAGCGACGGCGGTAACGACGAGCAGCGCGATAGGCAGATAGAGCCGGATCAGCGCGACGGGACCAAAGAGCGCGGCGAGATCGCACAACAGGAATGCCGCCCCCCAGACGAGCGATGAGAAGCGGTTTGCCTCCCGGAATGCGCGTGTCTCCCAGACATCCGGCGAGACGGAACGTTTCGCATACTGCGTCGTCCACGCCTCGCCCCGCAGTTGCATGATCGCTACTTGCCCGAAGAGCAATGTGTAGATTAATACATCCAAGTGGCTGACGAGGAAGGTATTCCCGAAGCCGAAGTACAATACGGCATTCACCAGCCCAAAGAGCAGGGTACCGATATCGAGCGCGGTGACGCCTTGCCGCTGCTTGAGGTGGAACACGATCACACACACCGAAGTGATGATCCCGACCACGATTCCCACCGCCCACAGGCGAAATATTAGGATCGGCACGGAGAAGACGAGGGGGAACAGCCCGGTAAAACTCTGCCACATGCCCCGCGATGCGTGCGGTTCCGGCAGGGTGGTATCTTGCGGAGGGTCATGGTGCGCCATACGATTTCCTCCTACATGCATGGGGCGAGGACGGAGTTTTTGTATCGCAAATACGCTGCTGCCGCACGACTTTATAGTAGCGCAGTGCAGCGGGAACGGCTACGATAGGATGCAACGAACGCACGAGTGTACGAAAGGACTGCACCCCGATGGTTACGGCTGCCGAACTAGTTGAGAGTGCCGAAGAGATTGCCCCCGGCGTCATCGCAGACCGCCGCTACTTTCATCAGCATCCCGAACTCGGTTTTCAAGAGGAAGGCACCGCCCGCCGCGTCGTCGAGCGGCTCAATGCGCTCGGTCTAGACCAAGTGCAGACGGGTATCGCCAAGACGGGCGTCGTCGGCATTCTGCACGGGACGAAGGGACCGGGGAAAACAGTGCTGCTGCGGGCAGACATGGACGCCCTGCCCATCGAGGAACTGAACGATGTGCCGTACAAGAGCGAGAACCCCGGCATCATGCACGCCTGCGGGCATGATGCGCATACTGCGATGCTCCTCGGCGCGGCGCGAGTGCTGGCGGCAAAGCGCGGTGAGTTCGCCGGGACAGTCAAGTTTCTCTTTCAGCCCTCTGAGGAGGCGAACGCGGGCGGCGCAAAGCCGATGATCGAGGCGGGCGTGATGGAGAACCCGCATGTGGACGCCGCGTTCGGCATTCATGTCGGCTCCAATCTGCCCGCAGGCATCGTTGCGGTGACGGGCGGGGCGATCAATGCGGCGTCGGACACGGCGCGGGTGACGATCACGGGGCTTGGCGGTCATGCTGCCCGCCCGCACATGGCGATTGACCCCATCGTGATCGGGGCGCACTGCATTATCGCGCTGCAAACACTCGTCAGCCGCGAGATCAACCCCTTCACGCCCGTTGTGCTCACCGTCGGGTCGTTGCACAGCGGCACCGTGTCGAATGTCATCCCCGAAGAAGCGTACTTCGCCGCGACGATCCGCAACACCGATGAGAACACGCGGCAGTATCTGGCGAAGCGCATCCCCGAAGTCATTACGGGCATCTGCGACAGTTTCCGCGCTACGGCGAATGTCGAGTACATTTTCGGCTACCCACCGCTCGTGAACGATACCGCGATGGCGGCACTGGTTCGCGAGGCAGCACTGGAAGTCGTCGGACCGCAGCGCACATGGAAAGCGGAGCCGGGGATGGGCGGCGAAGACATGTCGTACTTCCTCAATGAGGTGCCGGGGGCATTCTACCGGCTCGGTGTCCGGAACGAGTCGCAAGGCAAGACCTACGGGCATCACCACGCCCGCTTCGATGTGGACGAGGCCGCGCTCGCGACCGGTGTAGCGATGCACGCGGCGGTGGCACTGCGCTACCTGAACTCGTAACATCCGCCCCCGTTGCCCACGGCACGCACGGTGCTACCCTGTAGGTGGTAGATACGACGATGCATCCGCCCGCTCTTGTACTTGCGGCGGGTGCATCGCACACCGGATACGAACCACCGAGAAAGGGCATCATGCAGATCATGCAGACACCGCAACCCCCGAAATCTCTGCACGAACTCCCCGCGCACTTCCTATGGCTGGCAGAGATGCGTGCCAATCATCCCGCCTACCGCGACCCGCACACCGGGGTCTGGCACGTCTTCCGCTACGATGATGTAGAGCGGGTTCTCACCGATTACGCGGACTTCTCGTCCGCCTCGCGGGGAGGGGGCGAATCGAACCCATTTTCCGAAAGCATGATTTCCAGCGATCCCCCGCGCCACAAGCAACTACGCGGTTTGGTCTCGCAGGCATTCACGCTCCGCGCCATCGCGCAATTGGCACCGCGCATTGCCGACCTCGCACACGGGTTGCTCGACCAAGTCACCATGACGGGCGCGATGGACCTCATCCACGATTTCGCCTATCCGCTGCCCGTCACAGTAATCGCGGAAATGCTCGGTGTTCCCGCGACGCGGCAAGACGATTTCAAACGGTGGTCGGACGCGATTGTCTCGGTGCAATTGGCGGGCGGAACCGACCCCGCACAGATCGCACAACAGCAGCAGTTCGGCATGGCGATCCGCGAGATGAGCATGTACTTTGGGCAGTTGCTGATGGAACGCCACCAGCACCCGCAAGACGATCTCATTAGCGGTCTCCTTGCGGCAGAGGTGGACGGGCAGCGGTTGACCGAGATGGAACTGATCGGCTTTTGTGTGCTGTTGCTCGTCGCGGGGAACGAGACGACGACGAATCTCATCGGCAATGCGGTTCTCTGCTTCGATCAGCACCCGGAGGCGATGGCGCAACTCACCCAGAACCCCGATCTGATGCCGGGAGCAATTGAGGAAGTGCTGCGCTACTTGCCGTCGGTGTGGAGCATGGTTCGCACGACGACGCACGATGTGGAAGTCGCGGGGGAAATCATCCCGGCGAACGCGGCGGTGATCGCGTGGATCGCGTCGGGCAACCGCGACGCCGCACAATTCCCCGATCCCGACCGCTTCGACATTACGCGCAAACCGAACAAGCACCTGACTTTCGGTCATGGTATCCATACGTGCATCGGCGCACCGTTGGCGCGGTTGGAGGCGGGCATTGCGCTACCGATGCTGCTTGATCGCCTCCCCAACCTCCGCCGCACCCCCGATGCGCCTGCGGAGGTGATCGAAAGCGGCATCGTCTTCGGCGTGCGGAACCTGCCCGTGATCTTCGACGCCGTGCGATAACGGCGCAGTGTATATCGCCCGCCGCTTGCCCGATTGCCCCGCGCTCCGTAGACTACGCACGACGCACGACGATGATGTGCGGAGTGTCGCCGCTGAAGGAGCAACAACGCGATGAGTATCACGAGCGCGGGCGGAACGAAATGGACCGATGAAGCGAACGACAAGCTCGCGGAGATGATCGCGGCATTGCCGGAAGAGCGGCGCACGTCGTTCGAAACGACGGTACGGCGGGCGGCGGAGGCATTCGCACGCGGGCAGTCGCGGTATGCACTCGGCGATATCGTCGGGCTGGAGGCGATGTGCGTTGGCTTTATCCGCAGCACTCCGACAGCGGAGCGCGACGATCTCCCCGGCTTCTTCGCGCAGCACGATATAGACTGGGCATTCTTCGAGGAATATGCCGCCGCACGCTAACGTGCAGAAGTAGAAGTAGTAGGGACAAATGGCGACGATGACGGCGGGCGATACACGGCGCGTACGCGGGGCGAAGCGGTTGCGCGGCACGGTGCGCGTCCCCGGCGACAAGAGCATCAGCCACCGTGCGCTGCTGTTCAACGCCCTCGCGGATGGCACCGCGACGGTGCGTGGCTTCCTCGATGGCGCGGATTGCCGTACGACGCTTGCCGCTCTCCGGGCGATGGGCGTGCGGATTGACGAGACGGGAGACGCGCTCATCGTCCACGGCGCGGGCTTGCGCGGGCTTGCGGAGCCTGCCGATGTGGTGAACTGCGCGAACAGCGGCACGACGACCCGCCTGCTGCTCGGCATCCTCGCAGGGCAGCCCTTTTTTGCCGCGCTCACGGGCGATGCGTCGCTGCGCCGCCGCCCGATGGCGCGTGTTGCGGACCCGTTACGACAGATGGGAGCGCAGATCGCGGGGCGCGAAGGCGGCAAACTGCTGCCGCTCGGCATCCGGGGCGGCAACCTGCACGGCATTACCTACGCGCTGCCTGTGGCGTCCGCGCAGGTGAAATCCGCGCTACTGCTTGCCGCACTGTTCGCTGATTCCCCCACGACCCTGACGGGGCGCACCGACAGCCGCGACCATACCGAGCGGATGCTCCGGGCGATGGGCGCGATGCTTGCGAACGGCGACGGCGGCGCATTGACACTCACGCCGGGGGCGACACTGGCGGCGCGAGATGTGGAAGTGCCGGGAGATATTTCATCGGCGGCATTCTGGCTGGTGGCGGGGGCGGCGCACCCCGACGCGGAGTTGACCATCACGCATGTCGGCGTCAATCCGTCGCGCACGGGCATCCTCGACATGCTTGCCTTGATGGGGGCGGAGGTAGCGGTAACGAACCGGCGCAGATTGGCGGCGAACCCGTTGCAGACCTCACCGTGCGTTCATCGCAATTGCATGGCGCGGAAATCGGTGGCGATCTCATCCCACGCGGTATAGACGAACTGGTTGTCCTCTCGCTCGCGGCAGCCGTTGCGAAGGGCGAGACCGTGGTGCGCGACGCCGCCGAGTTGCGTGTAAAGGAGTCCGACCGCGTTGCAACGGTGGTAGAGGGGTTGCGCCGCTTCGGGGCAGATGCTGAGCCGACCGCCGACGGCTATCGCGTGCGCGGCGGACGGCATCTGCTCGCGGAGACGCAAGAGAGCCACGACGACCACCGCCTTGCGATGGCATGGGCAATCGGCGCACTGCTTGCCCCTGACGACGAGGCAACGACGATCCGCGATGCATCGTGCGCCGATGTCTCGTATCCCGGCTTCTGGGAGACAGTCGCGCAGGTTTCCGGCGGAGTGGCGTAATATGTGCCGTCCTCCGGTCACTGGCCGCTGCAGGGTTACGTGCCGCCTGCCTCGCGTGCGAGTAGGGCGCGTTTGCGCTCCATGCCCCACCGATAGCCGCCGGGGTCTCCATCGCCACGCACGACGCGATGACAGGGGATCGCCAGTGCGACAGGGTTCGTGGCGCACGCCCGTGCGACTGCCCGCGCCGCTGTCGGCTGCCCGATAGCCCGCGCCACCTCTGCATACGAGCGGGTCTCACCGCGCGGGATCGCCCGCAATGCCTCCCAGACACGCCACTGAAATGCGGTTGCTTGCACATCGAGCGGCAAATCGAGGTGCGGCTGCGTCCCGCCGAGGTTAGCAAGAATCGGCGCAACCCACGCGCCAAGTGCGTCGTCCGCGTCGCGGGCAAGCGCGGCAAACGGGAACTCGTGCCGCAGTTCCTCTACAAGGGCATCGGCATCGTCGCCAAGCCGGACGGCGCACAACCCGCGCTCCGTCGCCGCCACAAGCAGCGCACCGAGGGGCGATGACGCCACCGTGTAGCGAATCGTCGCGCCCGCGCCACCTTTGCGGTAGGTTGCGGGGGTCATGCCGAGCGTCGCGGGGGCGCGTTCGTACAGACGGCTACTGCTGCCGTACCCTGCGTCATAGAGCGCATTCGTGACCGCTTCGCCGCTGTGCAACCGCGCTTTCACATCGCGCACACGGCACGCTTCCGCATACTGGCGCGGCGAAATACTCATCAGCCGCTTGAAGGTGCGTTGCAGATGGGCGGGGCTGATCGCCACCACCGCACCGAGCGTCGCGAGATCGGTGCGGTCGGGGTCGTCCTCAATAGCGCGGCAGACGCGGCGCACCATCTCGACTTGCGGGTCGCGCATCGCGGTCTGCGCGGGACGGCAGCGAAGACACGCCCGAAACCCCGCATGTTCCGCCGCTTCCGGCAACCCGAAAAACATCACGCGCTCCCGCAGCGGGCGGCGCGACGGACACGATGGGCGGCAGTAAATCCCCGTCGAGCGCACCGCATATACAAACATGCCGTCTGCCGCCGCATCGCGTCCCAACACCGCCGCCCACTGTGCATCGTCAGAGAACATCGCAGTTTCGTCGGCCTCTTGCTCATTTGCGATCATCGCAGTCGCCATCTGTTCATACTCCTCGTGTCGGGCAACATCACCGCCCCGTCAGTACCTGTATGGAGCATCGTACGCCACGGCGCGGCGGCGTTCTATCCAGTTCTTGCGGGCAAACCGTTTGGCAGTTCCCGTTTCGGTGGGCATCGTGCAGAATGGCGGCGGCACCGACGGCTTGAGACAGATATATTACCAATCACACTAAGGGGGGGCAGCATATGACGGCGACGGTGCGCGTGGGAGTGGTCGGGACGGGCATCGGGGCGGAGCATATCCGCGCGATGCAACAGGTGCCGGATGTCGTGGTTGTCGGTGTCTGCTCGGCGCAGATGACGCGCGCGGAGGCGACCGCAGCAGCATTCGGCGTCCCGCGTGCGACGACCGATTATCGCGACCTGCTCGGCGACGATGTGGACGCGCTCGTCATCACGACACCGCCCGCACTGCATCTTCCGATGGCGCGAGACGCCTTCGCCGCCGGAAAGCATGTCTTCTGCGAGAAGCCGCTCGCGGCGACGGTGGACGAGGCACGACAACTGCGCGACATGGCGGACACGGCAGGCCGTGTAGGGATGCTGAACCATCATATGCGCTGCGGCGCGGTATATATGGGGCTACACGATGGCGTTGCGGCGGGGTATGTCGGCACGCCGACCGTCGCGGATGCACGCTTTATGTACAACCCCGTCGGTTATCTGCGCTCCCCGAACTGGAGCGACAGCAAAGCGGGCTGGTTCACGGACGCGGCGCAGGGCGGCGGCGTATTGGCGGGATCATCGGGGCCACATCTGTTGGATATGCTCCGGTGGTGTCTGGGCGAGGTCGAGGCGGTCTGCGGCGCAATGGCAGTGACCGTGCCACAGATCATGCTGGCAGATGGCACAATGACCGGGACGATCACCGCGCCGGACGCCTTTCTTGCTACATTGCGCTTCACGAGTGGCGCACTGGCGACGGTGCGGGCGATTCCTGTCGCGCATACTGCGGGGGGCGGCTTCGCTATTGAGATCAACGGCACGGATGGCTCACTCAGCACCAGCGGCACGATGGGCGCGGGCAGCAATGCTCTGCACGGCATCACACGCGGGGAATCGGCGTGGCAGGAATTGCCGCTACCCGATGTGGGATGGGACCGCGCGGGGATCGCAAGGCGATTTATTGGCGCAATCCGCGACGGCGGTCCCACCCCTTCCCCGAACTTCACGGACGGCGTACGCGTGCAACTGTTGATCGAGGCGATCAACACCGC
>JBBRMX010000006.1:0-36033 GCA_038230615.1 Thermomicrobiales bacterium
CCACCCCCGACCCGACCGTCAGCACCCGCTCCCGCAGCAATGCAGGGTACGCGATTGATGCCCGCTGCCAGCGAGCTTCCTGACGAAAACCCGCGAACCGCGCCGCCAGCGTTAGTGCAGCGAGCAAATACGCCGCGAAATACCATTTGCCATGCGGGATTGTTCCCCATCCGAGTGTTGCAAGTAATGCCACACCCGGCACTCCAATCGCCAGCACCGGGGCGGGGCGGTGAAATGTCCACCACATCACGCAGTACGACAGCGCAACAGTCGTCAGACTGAGCGAGAGCAAGAGCGGGGCGCGGTCGGCGGGCGTCGCCCCGCTCCAGATCGCCGTTCCCCATACATACAGACCTTTTGCAAGACCGACGGTGCGCTCCCGCAGCGACCCCGTGTACCGGTTGCCAAGCCATGCGAGGGTGACAAGCCAGCACGCCGCCACACCGGAAAGTGTGGCAGCCCCGTGCCAGACTGCCGACGGCACACGCCATTGTTTCGCCGTGAAATACCCGACAATCAATGCAGGAAGAGCAACCAACGGCAAGCGCACGAGTGCGGCATCCCATCCCGCATGGCTCCACGCCCAGACAACAGCGCAGACCATCACCCCGGTGAGTACGGCAGTCGCCCCTTCGTTCCACCGGATGCGCCGCCGTGCCGGTGCCTGTGTTGCATTCAACCCCTGCGCCTCCCCGGTCAACCGTGACATAACGAACGTACAGAGTATCGCACACCCGTCTGAAAAGGGGCTGAAGGATCGTCCGATCTGGTGGCGCGGGGTATCATTCGTAGTGGCGCGGGGTATCATTCGTAATTATGCCCCTCGTGTCCGCCCGCGATACCCCCGAAGGATGATGTCACATGCCACACCGCACCGAATACTCTACCGAAGACCTATTCACATTTCAGCGGCGCATTATGCGGACACTCTTCGGGTGGGGCGCGGGAAGCGCGGTTGTGGGGTCTTTTTGGTGGGTACGGGGAGATGCATTCTGGCGCGGGGTGGGAATGCAATGCGCGGCGTGGGGTGCGATTGATGCCGCCATTGCCCTCTTCGGCAGACGCGGCGCGAACGCAAAAGCAGCGACACGCGCCCGTGGCGCGATGACCGATGCGGAATATATAAAAGAACGACAGACCTTCGGGCGTATTCTCATGCTCAATGCCGGATTGGACATTCTTTACATCGTCGGCGGGCTACTTTTCGCCCGCCGCAATGCACTGCGGGCGGATCGCCGGGGCGCAGGCGCGGGCATTATCGTGCAAGGAACATTCCTCTTTGTCTTCGATGCGGTACACGCACACACAGTAATAACGCAAAGCAAAGAAGACGTAGAGCGTAGTATGTCAGTATCTAATTCATAATAATGTTACAAAAGATGCGAGTAATATCGTTTTCTGTGTCAGAGGGTAGTAATTGCGGGCTTCCTACGTTACTATTACTGCGGTGGGTTATCGAATCTCAGCATACCGCACGCATTCGTATTGTCGCGGCACGAGCCATTATTCGCAACGTAACGACGGGGGGAAGACATGCAGCGGCGCAGGTTTTTGCGTGCAGTGGCGGGCGCGATGGGCGTATCACCATTGGTAGCACGCACGGTTGCGGCTGCCCCCAAAGCCCACAATATCCGGGTGAACTTTGATCGCGGTGCTTCGCTACATCCTGCATTACAATACGCAGCCGTCGCGCAACCGGATCAGCGCATTCGTGTCCTTGTCCAAACACAGAGCGGCAGCGTGAACGGCGATGCAATCGCCCGGTCTGTCGGGGCGGTACACATCGAGGAGATGGGCTTCATCAACAGCCATATACTCGAACTCACTCCCCGGCAGTTGACCGCCCTTGCGCAGCACCGCAATGTCCGATATATCAGCCCGGATGCCCCGGTAAGCCATCACAGCCTCTCCGCCACCACGCTCAAGACACTCTACCCCGCCGAAACGAACGCGACACAACTCTGGGATGCAAAAACATCCGGGCTGCAAGCGACGGGCAAAGGCGTAACCGTTGCGGTACTCGATACCGGCATCGCCGAGCACCCCGACCTCAAAGACGATATTCACGCCGTCAAAACAAACGACAATGCCCGCACTGCACGCGACCACCACGGTCATGGGACACACATTGCAGGGATCATCACCGGCACCGCGAAGAACGGTTCGTATGTGGGTGTCGCCCCCGACGCTGATCTTATCGGTATCAAAATTTCGGACGATGTGGGGCATTCCTATACGAGCGATCTCCTGCGCGGGTTGCAGTGGGTTTCGGATCACCGCGAACGGTACGATATCCGTGTTATCAACCTCTCGGTGTCCAGCAGCATCGCGGAGAGTTACATTACCAGCCCGCTCGCCGCCGCGGTTGAGCAACTCTGGCGCAGCGGTGTCGTCGTTGTCGTGGCAGCAGGCAACGATGGTATTGTGCGCGATGCCATGTTTCATGCCCCCGCGAACGACCCGTATGTGATCACCGTAGGCGCACTGGACGACAACGCCACCGCAGACCCCGGTGACGACATCGTTGCATCGTGGAGCAGCCGCGGTATCACGCAGGACAAAATCGCCAAACCCGAAATCCTCGCGCCCGGTCGAAAGATCGTCAGCACACTCGCGGGGCCGTCCTGTACACTCGCCAAGACCTTCGCCTCGCGCATCACCGATGACCACTATATTCGCTTGAGCGGCACCTCCATGGCGGCACCCGTCGTCTCCGGTATCGTCGCATTGTTGCTCGAACGGCATCCCCATCTCGCCCCAGATCAAGTCAAGTGGCTGCTGACGAAAAGCGCGAAGGCAGTCAATGGCGGCGTCACCGTGGATGCGCTCACCGCGATGACGCTCGCGCAAGCGGGCAATGTCGGCAGCGCAAACCGTGGTCTTAAACCCAGCCTCGCATGGAACACTAAAGGCGGCTCGGTGGGGTGGGGCGAAGTCTATTGGGACGAAGTCTATTGGGATGAAGTCTACTGGGACGAAGTCTACTGGGATGAAGTCTACTGGGACGAAGTCTACTGGGATTGAGTGGCGGACACGATGACAGCGGGCGCACAGAGCGATGAAAGCGGCGCGGACATACCACTCCCCGGTATGTCTCGCGTTGTGCGGTCGCGAGCAGTGACGATCTGGCAGGCAATGCTCCTTGTAAGCACGGTGGCAGTGACAGCGTTCGTGCTGCGCGACGGCTTGCCACCGCCCGGTGTGCTGCCTCTGTTCGGAGTGCTGCTGCTCAGCGGCGCGGGGATACGCCTCCTACCGACGCCCTCCGCAAACAGCGCACGCGCACTCGGCATCGCCGCAACCTGCATGGTCGCGGGCGCATTCCTGCTCCCGGCCGCACTCCTTCCTTTCCTTGCCCTCACGATACTTGTGCCGGACCTCTGGGGCGAACGAGAAGTGCGTCGGTCATGGTTCACACGGGCTACCTCCGCGATCATCGCGACCACCGCTACCGGTGTGGTACTCCGCACAACGGGGCTTGCACTACGCCCCCTCGAAAGACCGCAGGATGCCGTAGTGTTGCTGGCAGGCGTCGCTATTTTCGCCGTTGTTCTTCGCCTTCTCGCCGCCATCACCGCTGCCGTTCACTCCGCGGAGCCGCTGCGTGGTTTCAACGGGCGCGACATCTTTCTCAACAACGGGCTGTTCGTCTTGTTCGGGGCGGTCGTTGCCGGGGCGTGGTATACCGCGCCGCCGCTGCTTGCATTCGTACTTCCGTGTCTGCTGCTCGTGCAGTATGTCTCGCGTACCGCAAACCTCGCAATGCTGGCGCATGTAGACGAAAAGACCGGTCTCTATAATGCGCGGTACCTCGAACAATCCCTCCGCAAAGAGATTCAGCACAGTACCCGCACCCGCTCGACGGTTGCAGTGCTCTTCGCCGATATTGACCACTTCAAGGCAATCAATGATCGCTACGGGCATAGCGCAGGGGACGATGTGCTGCGAGAGGTCGCGCAGGTACTCACCGGCGCGCTTCGCAAGACGGACCGCGTCGCACGCTTCGGTGGGGAGGAGTTCGTGGTAGTCCTCCCGAATACCGACTCCGACGCCGCCCTCGCTGCGGCAGAACATGTTCGCGCCGCGATAGCACAGCATACCTTCACGCTCAGTACTGGCGAACACCTCCACTGCACCGTGAGCATCGGTGTCGCATGGACACAGGATGCGGTCAGCGATGTTCCGACCCTAATTGCCCACGCAGACCGTGCGATGTACACCGCGAAGCAACAAGGCGGCAATGCCGTTGTACAGTCCGAAATCGAGACCCCTGCGGAAGTCTCGGCTTCCCCCAGTGCGCGGCCGGACTGGGTTCGCTGGTTCACGACTACCGAGCCACAACGACGGGTATGGCTTGCACGGGCAATTCTCTGGGGGACGGTTATCGCCGGAGTAGCCGGGGGCATTATCAGTGCAGTCCTTATGGCACACACGAACGACTGGCTTGTGTTGCTGGTCTGCACCGTTTGCGCCATCGGCGCGGTGCTGCTGCCTATCCCGCTGTACGAGGCGAACGGCGAGAAACTGACCGCAACCCTCACTGTGACGGTGAATATGGCGGTGATCGCCATTCAGCCCTTCGCGGCACCACTCGTCAGTTTTGCCGCCGCGCTCGTCCATGTCCTCGTGCGAAAACAGCGGCGAGCGGACAAAATCGCCTTCAATCTCACAAGCCCCACGCTCGCTTCGGCATGTGCGGGGTGGATATATGCCGTCCTCCACCCGCGTCTCGGCGACTTCTCGCCGGGGCATATTGCGGTCGCCCTTCTCAGTGTCGGGGTGTACTATCTCATCAACGTCGGCACCGTCTCGGCGATGGTGAGCCTCCACAGTGCGCGTCCGTTGGTACGTGTGCTACGCGATTCACTCTGGTATCTGGTCATCTTCGTGCTGCTCGGTCTTTCCGGGGCATTCATCGGGGCGGTGTACACTAAAATCGGGGTGGTCGGCACCATTATCTTCTCGCTCCCGATTCTGCTCCTCTGGTATACCCTCGGTTTCGCCGCCCGTAAAAGCAAGGATGCAATCGAAACGCTCGAAGCATCAAAGGCAGCAGTAGAGGCGGCACATACACAGACCGAAGCGACCCTCACACAACTCATCGAGACGGTCTCGTCCATCATCGATGCCCGCGATAATCTCGTCTGGGGGCATTCGCGCAATGTCGCGCAATACAGCGTCCTCATCGGCAAAGAACTTGGTCTGACGGCGGAGATGCTCGATGCCGTTCATACCGCCGGGTTACTGCATGATCTCGGCAAGATTGCAATCCCGGAATCGGTGCTGCACAAACCGAGCACATTGACGACTGAGGAATACGAGGTCGTGAAGCAGCATCCGACAACGGGCGAACGCATCCTTGCGGAGGTCGCGCCGCTCGCCGTTGTGTCGCATATGGTCGGCGATCATCACGAGCGATGGGACGGTTCCGGTTATCCGCTCGGCAAACAGGGGCAAGCGATCACGATTGGCGGACGCATCCTCGCCGTCGCCGACACCCTCGATACGATTCTGTCCGACCGCCTATATTCTCCTCCGCGCCCCCTCTCGTGGGCAATCGCCGAGATTGATCGCTGCGCGGGTGTACAGTTCGATCCCGCAGTAGTCGCGGCTCTACATCGCGTCATTGCAGCGCAGGGATCAGCATTTCTGCACGGTTCCGCACTGGAAAGCGTGGAACGTCACGGACAAATCGTCTCCCTCACACGAGCACAACGCCCTACTACCGCTGTCGGCGGCTGACCGGAAAACTGCCCACGGCAAAACCCGCGCCTCTTTTTTAGCCGCCCGCGTGTATCGCTGCGAATGCCTGATCGAGATCGGCGATGATGTCGTCCACATTTTCGATCCCGACCGACAGCCGCACGAGACCGTCTCCAATGCCGATTGCGACGCGCTGCTCCGGTGTCAGGGCGCGGTGCGACGCGATCACCGGATACAGCACGAGCGAATAGACATCGCCGAGCGTTGTCGCGGGAAGGCAAAGCCGCAACGCTTCCATGAACCGGAATACTTCCGCCCGCCCCGCCCCCGCGATGTCGAACGAGATCATGCCGCCATACCAGCCACTTACCGCGAGTCGCTCCATCAGCGCACGTTGCGGGTGATCGGGCAGCCCGGGGTAATTGACATGTGCGACGGCGGGATGTGCTGCCAGCCATCGTGACACCTGCGCGGCATTCGCGCAGTGCCGCTCCACCCGCAGCGGCAGTGTCTTGATGCCGCGTAACACGAGCCACGCCTCGAACGGACCGAGAATACCGCCAATCGCTTTCACGACATCGAGCAATTTCACCCGCAATGCCGTAGATGTCGCAACAACGCCCGCCGTCACATCGCCATGCCCGCCAAGATATTTCGTGGACGAATGCACGACCATATCCGCGCCCCAAGCCGCAGGGCGCATCACAACCGGCGTCGTGAATGTGCTGTCTACGACGACGAATGCGCCGTGCCGGTGCGCGATCTCTACAATCGCGGGACCGTCCGCGACATGCAGCAGTGGGTTGCTCACCGTCTCGAAGGTCACAAAGCGCGGTTTCTCACGCTCCACCGCCGCCTCGACTGCTGCGAGATCGAGAATATCCACGAAAATGGTGCGAACGCCGAGCCGTGTGAGGTAGCCATTGAGCAGCGTTACCGTCGCGCCGTAGCATTCCCGCGAGGCAACCACCGTATCCCCCGCACCGATACCGGTGCCAAGAAATGCACCATGCAATGCCGCCATGCCGGAGCCGAACGCGATTGCTGCCTCGGTTCCTTCGAGCGCGGCAACGGCTTCTTCCATCGCATGTGTCGTCGGGTTGCCGTAACGGGTGTAGACGTAGCCCGGTCGCTCCGCACCAAGCACCTGATCCTCTACAGTCATATCGTCGTAGATGAACGATGAGCCGGGATAGATCGGCGTCACAACGGGGGTGAAATCAGGGTGGGCGGGACGCTCCCCCGCGTGAACCGCCCGCGTCGCCAGCCCGAATGCGTCGGTCTCATTGCGCGTCATCGCCGCTCCTTTTTGCCTATGTACGTACATTCTCAGGTTCTACAAGTACTCAAGCGTCGCATCGCACATTGGAGCGGCGTTCCCTAGTCACCACATTGCAACTCATTACTCCGGTAGCGTCGCCGGGGATTCAAGTACAGCGGGCGCGGAGGCAGGCATCGTAGCAGGCTTCGAAGGCGCGGTGACGATTGCATCGTAATTCGCATCGGCGCGGGCGACTGCCGCCGCCATTCCCTCATAAAACTCCGAAAATGCCGCGACCCACGATTGCCGTGCCGCGCTCTGATTGTCGCGTTGTACACGGACCGCATCGAGCCAATTCGCGGCATATTCGGCGGCGATTTTTGCGAGTTCTGCACCGATAGCGGGGGCGACAGCCATGATAAACTTCCCTTCTGTACTGAAAACAAAACGCGACGGCTCCCGTCGTCATAGTAATAGATCACACGGTCGCATAGCGTGCGCCGCGCTACAGTGCGTCCGGCACATCAGCGAGTACATCGAGCGTCCGCGCTTGATCGTGCCGCATCTGCGCGATAAGCGACGCGACCCCATCAAATTTCATATCGCCGCGCAGCCATGCGACGAACTCCACCGCAATCACGCGCCCGTACAGATCGCCGTCCCAATGAATGAGATTTGGCTCGACGCCGTGTCTGCCGTCATCGAAGGTCGGGCTAGGACCGATATACGTCATCGCGGGGTAACGCGGGCGGCGCAGTGCGGGAGGGGTCGGGTCATCTTCGATCCGCACCCATGTTGCGTAGATGCCGTCGCAGGGGATCATCACGCCGTCCGGCACACGGACATTTGCCGTCGGGAAACCGATCTGTCGCCCGCGCTTCAGCCCGTGGATGACGGGTCCGCGCACCGCAAACAGGCGTCCGAGCAAGTGCGCGGCAGCGGCGACATCGCCCGCTTGCACATGCCGCCGGATCGCCGTACTGCCAATGACCTCGCCGCCCGCTGCATCGCCAAACCGGATGCGCGGCACGACTTCGGTGCGGTAGCCAAACTCCGTGCCGAGCGCGTCAATAACTTCCAGCGTCCCCTCGCGCCCCCTGCCGAACGCGAAATCATCTCCGACCAGCACCGCAACAGGCTGCGTCGCCTGCGCGACCGACGCCATGAAATCGTGGGCAGTCGTGTTCGCGGTCTCCCGCGTGAACGGATGGACGACAATCACGTCCACACCGAGCGCAGCGATTAGGGCGATTTCGTCATCTATCGCCGTGATACGTGGCGGGGCATTTTCCGGCTGAAGCACCGTGCGAGGATGTGGGTCGAAGGTGATGACAACCGACCGCACGCCGAGTGTTCGCGCCCGTTCTGTCACCGCGCCGATCAACATCTGATGTCCGCGATGTACCCCGTCGAAGGTGCCAATCGTGACGACCGAGGGCGCAAGCGGCACTGCATTGAGCGAACGATAGACTTGTACGCCCCCGGCTACGGGCGTAGTGAAGGGCGAGATTCGCTGCACTTCGGTATCGGTCACGACGGTGACGCCCTCTCCAGATTGCATCGCTACGTCTCGCGCAACAGTCGGATCAACCTTCGGCATGAACCACTTTTGCCGGTCGCCACACACCATCGCTGCGGATGCCGACACCGCGCCAGTTGCCCGCCGCATCATATGCCCGAACCGATGTACCGTCCGGCGCGTCGCCGTGGGCTATCGCCTTGCCGTTCGCCCACGCCTGTGCAGTCGCGTCGTCCATAAGGAGCGCGGGCCAGTCCGCAAGTGCGGCATCAGGATGCACCGCCACCGATGCCCACGCTGCCCGCATATCAGGCACCGCTGCCAGTTCATCGAGCGACCACGCTGCACAGAGGGGAAATGGCCCCGACCGCAACCGCACCAGTCGCGCCAGCGTCGCGCCGCATCCGAGCGCGGCACCGAGGTCGCGGGCAATGGCGCGAATATACGTCCCCGCCCCACAGTCTACCACGAGCCACGCGACCGGGGGTGACCACGCGACGAGCGACAACCGATGTACCGTCACCGTCCGCGACGGCATTTCGACCGCGACGCCCGCCCGCGCCAGCGCATATGCCCGCTCGCCATTGATGTGAATCGCGGAATATGCAGGCGGTGTCTGGGTGATCGTGCCACTGAATTGCGGGAGGGACGATTCGAGCATCTCTCGGGATATGGCATCGGGGCTTTGCTCTGCGACTACCCACCCATCAAGGTCGTCGGTATCGGTGACGGTGCCAAGCAATACGGCAGCGAGATAGGTCTTCCCGCCCGCCGAGAGGTATTCAACGATCCGCGTCGCCTCGCCTACACAGACTGGCAGCACGCCCGTCGCGGCGGGATCGAGCGTACCGCCATGCCCGACACGCCGCTCTCCGGTCAGGCGGCGCACTTTTGCGACGACATCGTGCGCCGTCCACCCCGACGGTTTATCTACCACGAGGATGCCGGAGAGCGTGGATTGTCGTGCGCCGCGTGCCATTACTGCTCCCTTCGCCCCGTGGCGCAGACCCGCCATGTGTATGATAGCGGGTTTATGCCGGTGCTGCCGGGGGCTTTCAGGACCGCGCTTCGCCCGTTTCCGTTTCGTGATGGGCGTAGTAGTCGTTGATGTGCGCATAGATACGGTCGGGAAACTGCAACTCGCCGTACACATTACCGCTCTGCGGATCGTCAGCATCAGGAATGATCGGGAAATCCTGCTGTACCTGCCATTCGAGAATGCGCTCACGCTTCGGCGGGTTGTAATCTTTCGCAGCGACTTGGCGAACGAGGGCGCGAGCGTCGTCCGCGCCGTGGTCGGGTTGCTTCGCCAGCAATTTCACCATCGCGTCTTCGTCCATGAAATGTCGCGCTACCATGACGAAGACGAGCCGCCCGTAATGCCCGATGTCTGTCCCCTGCTTCAGTGCATCGAGCAGATGTGCCATCATCGGAGATTGCCGGAGGTCGGTGCTGCGCTCGGTGTCCGTGACCGTGGTGGTAGTCGCGGTTGTGGTCGTTGTTTTCGTGTTCGCTGCCATGATCGTGCTCCTTGTGTGTCCCGGAACGAACAGACGTTCGCATTTTCTATATCAAAATGCGTGCCACGATACGTGGATTTCCGGTAGTATCGCCCCATGAGCGGACTGGCAATTGCGTTGGGAGGGGGCGATGGCAACCGAATCGGGGGGAGACGACCGCCGTGCGCTGGTGGATTTGCTCCCACAGTTTCTCAGTGCGGCAATGCGCGGATGGAGCGATTTTCGACCGCTCCTGCAATCGGCGGGGATCATGCCGCCCGTATATTTCCTGCTACGGGCGTTCGTGGGGGAGTGCGACCGGGGTACAACGATGACAGAAGCGGAGATGTTCGCGTCGTTCGGCAACCCGTACAAAACCTATCTGCCGCAGCCGTTGCCGCTCGGTGAACTCGTCGCGGGCGGTTTTGCGACGCGGGGGACGGCAAATCGTATGCCGTCACCGATGCGGGCTACATGTTCTGTGACCGGATTGAACGGGCGCGACGGGCATACCTCGAAACCCTCACATTGCCCGACCAAGCCGCCCTGCCGCACGCGAGCGCATCTCTCCTGCATCTCGGCACGCGGATGTGGCGGGCGCAGGAACCACGAACCAAAGCACATCAGGCGCGGGTATGGCGGGTGTGCCATCTGTTCGATGCGACAGAGAGGAAGGCGACACTGCTCGACGCCGCGCATATGCTCTGGGGCGGGCGGGACAATGCACACATGGCGGCGTGGCGGGCGGCGCGGTTCGACGACCCGACCTTCGATCTGCTTTCGCGTATGTGGGCGGGTGAGGTATGGACAATGCCGCAACTCGTGAATGCCGTCGCAGACCAGCAACATCCGGAAGATGTCACACGCAGCATCACCTCGCTTGTGTCGAAGGGATACGTGCTGCGTGACAGCGATGCGCTCACTCTCACGCCGGAGGGACATCGCGTCCGCACTGCGGTCGAGGCGGAGACAAATCGCATCTACTTCGCGCCGTGGGGCGAGGGGACGGATGACGCACAGTTGGCGACGTGGCTTGCGGGCGTCGTCGCCGCGCTGTGTCAGTGACCGAGGAAGACGAGGACGCCGAGAATAGTGATTGCACTGGCGAGTGTGGAGAAAAGCACCGAGCCAATGACGAAGGCGGGCAGGAGATCGTTTTCCAGCGCGATAATCGAGGCGAGCACCGCGGCGGGCATACTCGCCTGCACGATGCCTGCGCCGCGCTCGACGCCGACAAGCCCGAAGGGGACGACGAGCAACACTGCCAAAATCGGGCTGATAATGAGCCGCGTGATGTTCGAAGCGACCATATCGAAGGTGATGCGCGGGATGCCGACACTAGCGAGTTGCACACCGAGCGCGACAATCATCGTTGGCACCATCGCTTGCGCCAGCAGACCAGTGGGGCGGGTGATGACGGGCGGCACGGCGATATGCAGTGCACTGACGAATAGCGCGGGCGGCAACGCGAGTAACCCGGGCGTTTTCGCTACCGCGAGCAATGCCCGCAGATTACCACCCCGGCTGAGATTTGCCGCCGCGACACCGATCACGAATGAGACGACGGTGCTCGTCACGAAATAGACCGTTGCGGCGGGAAGTGCGCTTTCACCCAGCGCGAACTGCACGATAGGCAACCCGAAGTTTCCCACATTGGGGAACACGGCGATGAGGATATAGACCGCGATCATCGCGGGGGGGCGGCGCAGCAGTACGGCGATCACCCCGCCGATGACGGCACACGCGACCTCGAAAACCGCGAAATATCCGACCATCGCTACAGTAGAACCCGCTTCGAGCCGTGCCGTGCCGAGCACATTGAATACGAAGGCGGGGACAAGCACAAAGTAGGCGAAGCGCGAGAGTGTGCGAGCGTCTAGCCCCAAACGCGGCCCCGCGAAGTACCCGACGAAGACGAGCGCGAAGACGGGTACGACGACATTTGCGAATGTACCGACAAACTGCCCCATCGCGCCCTCGGTGTAGGGTGATCTGACCAACGGCGCATGATACCAGACCACGCACAGAAGGGGGCAGAGAGAATTGTACTCGTCCGCTCCCCTTCCAGTCATTCGATGCGAGGCTTACCCGTCAGGCTTACTCGTCGGCTTACCAGTCAATCGCGGAGCCGTCGTCGCGGGAGTAACTCATCGGGTTTTGCCAATCGTGGTCAATTTTGTCTGCGAGGGCGTCTTCATCGAGTTCGATACCGAGACCAGGCGCGGTCGGGAGCGGGAGAAAGCCATTCTCGTGCCGGAACGGAGTTTTGATGTAGCCTTCGCCCGTAATGCGTCCACCCTCTTGGGCGAGGAAATTGGGGATTGCGGCGTCCAGTTGGAGGCAAGCGGCAAGCGCGATGGGACCGAGCGGGCAATGCGGGGCGATACCCACGTAATATGCCTCTGCCATCCCCGCGATGATGCGCGTCTCCATGATGCCGCCCGCGTGCGAGAGATCGGGCTGGAGGATCGAGGCGGCGCGTTTTTCGAGAACCTCACGAAATCCCCACTTGGTATAGAGGCGTTCGCCAGTAGCGATGGGAATGCTTGTCGAGTGCGCGATGTCTGCCAGCACGTCTACATTCTGGCACTGCACCGGTTCCTCGATAAAGAGCGGATGGTACGGTTCCAGTGCTTTGACGAGCCGCTTGGCAGTTTGGGGAGCGATTGCGCCGTGAAAATCAATCGCAAGGTCCACGTCTTGACCCGCCGCCTCGCGCATGGCGGCGAAGATGTCCACGACGTTTGCCGTGAATGCGGGGGATTCGATGATGCGTCCCTGCGCGATTGCACCGACGCCCACTTTGAGAGCGTTGAATCCCTCTGCGACTGCCGCTCGGACGCTCTGGGCGGCACTTTCGGGGTCAGAGCCGCCTGCCGTGCCATACATACGGATTTTGTCCCGCGTCGGGCCGCCGAGCAATTTGTACACCGGCACACCCATGTACTTGCCGTAGCAATCCCAGAGTGCCTGCTCGATGCCGGAGAGCGCACTGGTGAGAATCGGTCCGCCTCGGTAGAAGGCATGTTTGTACATCGCCTGCCAGAGATGCACGACGCGGGTCGGGTCTTCCCCGATCAGCCACGGCTCCAACTCCTTCACGGCGGTCGCGCAAGTGAGCGCACGCCCCTCCAGAATCGGTTCGCCAAGCCCAACGATGCCTTCATCGGTATGCATTTTGAGGAAAAGCCAGCGCGGTTTGACGAGAAAGGTTTCGATCTTCGTGATTTTCATGCCGTCGCCTCCGGTTGGTCTTCGATGGTCTCAAACACGATCTCTTGTGCGCCTTCCCACAGGACGCGCCGCCCCAGTTCGCGTAGGTCCTCTCGTCCCCCGGTGATTGTCAAGAAATGATTGCCCGCGAGTTGGCCCAGCTTGCTGGCGAAGCAGGTACTGCCGTACGGAAAGAGAATCTCGGTCTCGCTATACCCGCCGGGATAGAGCAGGATGTCGCCGGGGGCGGGATAACTGGTTGCATTCTCGAAGCCGACACCGACCGCGAAATTACCGAGCGGAATCCATGCCGATTCCCCGCTCCATCGCGCTTGAATGATCCGGTTGCGGAACGGAAGAAGGCTGGCAAATGCCGCGCAGGTTTTCGGTGCGCTCTCCGTCTCCATCGTTGCCGTGAATACCAGTGGCCCCGCCGTGATCCGTACTGCTGGCATCGCCCCTCCTGCTACATATGCATTGGCGTCAGTCGTGCAGGCAGCAGGGTAGCATGTTCCGGCGGCGCGGCACAAAAAAACGGGGCAGCGTGCCGGAGTGCAACGCAATGCCCCGCTTGTTAACGAGGGTCGGTCTATCCCTGCAACAGCCCCGCTTCGGTGTATGCAACGAGCGCGGCGAGGAACGCATCGCGCTCCGCACCATCGCCCGCAAAGGTGCACCCGCTCGCCTGCACGTGCCCACCGCCGCCGTACTGCCGTGCGAAAGCAGAAACATCTACATTGGGGGTCGTGGAGCGCAGACCGGCACGCCAGCCGCCCGCCTGACGGTAAAAAATGACCGCCGCACCGACGCCGCGCGTACCGACGAGCCAGTTGATAACTCCTTCGCCGTCTGCCTCTTCGCCACCCGTTTCGGCGAGGATTTCCGGGGTAAGTTCGGTCCAGAGGACATGCTGCACGAGCCGTGAGCGGTTGAGCATCGCGCCCCAGACGGCGACCATCCCCGGCGGTTTGCGCCGACGGAAGCCGTTCATGATCCCGGCGATGTCCGCACCCGCATCGCAGAGGTCGGCGAGCATCCGAAACGTCGGTGCGCCATTGCCCTCAACGCGCTGAAACGAGCCGCTGTCGGTCGTGATGCCAGTGAGTAGCAGCGTCGCCAAAAGCGGCGTCATCGGCACGCCCCATTGCCCGCAAAGGCGGTAGATGAGCGAATCCGCTGCGATCACGCGGGTGTCAATGAAGCGGACAAGAGCGGGTTCCACACCACGCGGTACGTGGTGATCCACGATGATGACCGGCACGCGGGCATAGAGGTCTGCGTATGCGTCGTAGAACGGTCCTGCGCGCCGCGCTTCCGGCACATCAGGGGTAATGATCAGGTCCACATCGTCCAGCGGCAATTGCTGCCCGGTGAAGCGCACCATTGTCTCGATACCGGGAACGAAATCGAGCGTGATCGGCAACTTACCGTCGGGAATAACTGTCGTCACCTTCGTGGCGGGGTTGGCGACACGGACGATCTGCGCCATTGCCAGCGACGACGAGACGCCATCGCCATCGGTGTTAACGTGCGTCGGGATGACGACATGCCGCGCCGCTGCCATCGCCGCCCATGCGCGGTCGAGATCATCTGCATTCCACGTGGGACCGGAGCGGAGCACATTGGGCACGATCTGAGTGGTCACGGCTACTCCTTCCGTTTGCGAGCGCGGGGGTTATGCGTATCGGGTTTGGGTTCCGCAAAAAGGGTATCGGACGGGAGGGGAGTGCCATCGGGCGGCATTGTGGAGCGCATCTTTTCCACTTCTTGCAATGCCCGCATTACCGCTGCGCCCGATTGCAGCGAGGGATCGGGGCGGAAATCGAGTTCCGGCACACTGCGGAAGGTGATGCGCGGCGCGAGCAACCGCCGCAAATGGCGGGCGTGTCGCCGGAGCACCGCGACCGCGTCGGCACGCTCTTCGTCCCCACCGAGCGTGCTGATGAAGACGCGGGAATGGCGCAAGTCCGGGCTGGTTTGTACCTCGGTCACGGTGACGAAATCGAGGTGCAACTCGTCCCGTTCCTCCCGAATGAGGTTCGCCACCTCGGTACGGAGGAAGTCGTTGATTTGTTCGATGCGGTATCCGGTACGTACCATCGGGTTCCCCCTTCTGGGGAGAGAACGGGGTCTGAGGGTAGAAAACTGCGTGCTGTGCAGTTTTTGCCCTCGGACCTTTAGTCCTCCTTACGCGAGTTGCGCGGCGATCTGCTCTTTGCGATAGAACTCCAGCGTGTCGCCCATCTCGTACTCGTTGTAGCCGTCGAGCGACAAGCCACATTCGAGACCGGCACGGACTTCGCGGGCGTCCTCTTTCATGCGCTTGAGCGTCGTGACGGTGCCATCGTGAACGACCGCGCCGTTCCGCAGCACGCGCACGCGGTCGTTGCGCCGGATGACGCCATCGGTAACGTAGAGACCCGCCGCAACGATGCGGTTCGGCAACTTGAACAGTTCGCGCACTTCGGCGTAGCCGTCGGTCGTCTCACGCTCGACCGGGTCGAGCATTCCGGTCATTGCGGCACGCACTTCGTCCACGAGATTGTAGATGACATTATAGAAGCGGATGTCCACGCCTCGTGCTTCCGACGCCCGCTTGCCCGCAACATCGGGGCGCACATTGTAGCCAAGGATGATCGCGTCCGACGCCGACGCTAGCGAGACATCGGACTCGCCAATCGCGCCGACGCCGGTGTAGATCACATTGATCTGCACAGAGGGGTCATCGAGGCGGTTGAGCATATTCTGGATCGCGCCGAGGCTGCCCTGTTCCGCCGCTTTAACCATCAAGCGTAGTTCTTTCGTGCCGCCCGTCGAGACATTTCGCAGGGCGTTTTCGAGGCTGAGCCGCTGGTTCGAGAAGGTCGCCGCTTGCCGTTCGAGCCGCTTCTGCTCTGCCGCGACACGGGCGTCGCGGTCGTCAGTGAAGACGGTGAGAGTATCGCCCGCTTCCGGCACGCCGTCCAAGCCGATGACCTCGACCGGAAATGACGGCAACGCACGGCGCACTTTGCGCCCACGGTCGTCCTGCATGGCACGGATGCGCCCATAAACGACACCGACGACAACGCTGTCTTGCAACTTCAGTGTGCCATTCTGCACGAGAATCGTCGCAGTCGGGCCGCGTGCGGGGTCACGCTTCGCCTCGATAACGACACCCGTGGCGGTCGCGTTCGGGTTCGATTTCAGTTCGCCGATATCTGCCACAAGCAGCAGGGTATCCAGCAAGTCATCAATACCAAGTTTTTCTTTGGCAGAGACTTCAACAATCGGCGTATCGCCGCCGTACTCTTCCGGGATGACGCCCGCATCGGAGAGTTGCGCCTTGACGCGATCCACATTTGCGCCGGGGGCATCAATCTTGTTGACCGCGACGACAATCGGCACATGCGCCGCTTTTGCGTGCGAAATCGCTTCGAGCGTTTGCGGTTTCACGCCGTCGTCCGCCGCTACGACGAGCACGGCAATATCGGTGACTTGTGCGCCACGCGCCCGCATCGCGGTGAATGCCTCGTGACCGGGTGTGTCAAGGAAGGTGATTTTGCGCCCCTGCACCTCAACCTGATAGGCACCGATGCGCTGCGTGATACCACCTGCCTCGCCTTCTGCAACTTTCGTTTCGCGGATGGCGTCGAGCAGTTTTGTCTTGCCATGATCCACATGCCCCATAATCGTCACAATTGGGGGGCGGGTCTCGGTGCCTTCTGTGGCGCGGGTATCAACGGCGGTCGTAATGCCTTCGGCAGCGGTCGCCTGTTCGCTGGCGATGACTTGGATTTCCAGCGAAACCGCCACTTTTTCGGCAGTCGAGAAGTCCACCTGCTGATTGATATTGGCGAAGACGCCGATCTTGATGAGGGCCTTGATGACATCGGTCGGCGGCAGCATCAGCCGCTCCGACAAATCACCGACGGCGATCACCGCAGGCAACTCCACAGGTTCTTCCGGTCGTTGCGCGATGGGGCGACGGCTCGGCGGCGGGCCGGCATTCGTGTTGGGCGTGAACGGCCCGCGATTGCCACCACCGGGACGACCGCCGCCGGGACGCGCACCGCCACCTACAGGAGCACCGCCACCGGGACGGGCGGGACCACCACCGGGACGGGCAGGGCCACCGCCACCGGGACGGGGCGGGCTAGGGCGAAAGCCACCACTACGAGGGGGTTTACCGGGCATGTCGTACTCCTTCCCTCCCACGCTGCTGCGGGGAGTTTTACTCGCTCATCGTGCCGGAAGGGGCTACGGATGCAGCAGGTTCCGGCGTGGTAATTGGTGTCGGTTGTGCAGGCGGGGGCGGCAATGTCGCCGCGTATGCACGCAGCGCGGCGAGGTCTTCCGGAACGATCTCCGCTTTGAGAGCGCGGGCAAGAACATTGCGGTTTAGTGCCTGCTCCCAGATGGCACGGTCGCGGGTAAGATAGGCACCGCGCCCGTTCTTCTTGCCCGTTTCATCCACCTCGACGCGCCCCTCCGGGGTGCGGACGAGACGCACGAGACCGCGCTTATCGCCTGTCGCCCGCGTCACAATGCAGGTACGTTGCGGGACATGGCGCGGCTTCGGGCCTTTGCGCTTGCGGGGGGCAGGTTGTGCCGCACCCTTACGACGGGGCGCAGATTCGTGCTGCGCCCCGTCGGGGGATGATGCGGCGGTTTCGATGTCGGGTTGTTCGGTAGCCTCAGCGGTCATCGTTGCCCCTCCCGCTTCGGCGTTACCCATTTTTCACCGGATAAGCGGCAATCTGTGCGCCTTCTTCGTCTGCAACAACCACGAGGCTTCCCTCACGCCGCGCAACGACGGTCGGGCCGTTATACAAGGAAGGCAGCGGCCCGTACAACTCCCCGTCGAACGAGAAGGTATTGTCGCCACGCACGATTCGCATCTGTCCTGCGCCCGTCACCGCAATAGGCGTCGAGGCAGCCGCGCCAGTGCTCCCATCTGCGGAGAGCGCAGTGCCGTCCGGGTTGAAGGAACCGACGAGATCGCGCTCATAGAAAATCTCCACGCGGTCGGAGAATTGCTCCACATCTACACTACGCCCGATCAATTCGTCCGGGAGCGGCCCGTACGAGATATCGTTGATCGAAACGGTCGCATCGCCGAGCACCATTGCAGGGCGGCGTCCGAGCGAAACAAATGTATCAGCCATCTCCGCAATCGCGGCGGCACGCGCTTGACGGATCAGGTCATCGCCCTGCGCCTTGAGCGATTCGGTGTCCTTCACGTCAATCTTCCAGTGGGTCAGTTTGTAGGCAAGGCGGGCATTCTGCCCCTCTTTGCCGATTGCGAGGCTCATCTGATCGGTCGGGACGATCACGCGGGCGATCTTGTCTACCTCGTCGAGGCTGACCGACAGTACCTTCGCGGGGGACAATGCTTTAGTAATGAAGGTCGCGGTATCCGAACTCCACTCCACCACATCAATTTTCTCGCCGTACAGCTCGGTGACGATATTCTGGATACGCACACCGCGCACACCGACGCACGAGCCGACGGGATCAACATTGTCCTGCGTTGCGGCGACCGCGACTTTCGTGCGCAGACCTGCTTCGCGGGCGATGGCTTTGATTTCGACCGCTCCGGAGTAGACCTCCGGCACTTCCAGTTCGAAAAGCCGCCGCACCACATCGGGATGGGCGCGGGAGACGATCAATTGGGGGCCTTTATCGGTGGAGGAACTGACTTCCAGCAAGAGCACCTTGACGCGCTGACCGGGACGGTAACGCTCCGCAGGCACCTGCTCGCGCACGGGCATGACGGCTTCCGCCTTGCCCAGTTCGACCACAACCGCTTTGCTGTCCGCACGCTGCACCATGGCGTTGATCAGTTCGCCGACGCGGTCGCGGTACTCGCTATAGACGCGCTCTCGCTCGGACTCGCGGATTTTCTGCATGATGATCTGCTTGACCGTCTGCGCGGCGATGCGCCCGAAGTCTTTCGGGGTATCGTCTACCGTTACGATACGCCCGATTGCGCCGTTTTCGGGATTGAGTCGCCGCGCCTCGGAAAGCGCGATTTCGCGTTGGGGGTCATTGACCTCCCCGTCCGCGACGACTTCTTTGTCCACCACGATACGGATGCCGGTATCCGCGTTGAGTTCAGCGCGAACATTATCGTCTTCTTCGATATCGCGGGTCTTTTTGTAGTGTGTCTTCAGCGCGTGCTCAACTGCCCCAACGATGATGTCTTTGGGCATATTGCGCTCTGCGGCAAGCTCCGCGATGGCAGTATACAGTTCGCTTTTCATGTGAGTTCCCCTCCCAAGTATTCCCTTTCCCGCGCCGTTGCGACGCGGGCGGCGGCGATTCGATGGCATGAAAAACGTGGGTCACGGAACCCACATTGCCATCGTCGCACGAGTTCAGAACGAAGTATACCAGCGTGACGCCCCCGCTGCAAGGCAAACGATCCATGCTACACACATGAGCGGTGTGTTATGATCGGGGAAACGCCCCGCCGTTTTCGGCGGTAATTGTCACGGCTTGGAGGTCGGATGAATTCATACAGCGCGGCATACCTGTTGCGTCGCCTCCTCCGATTGATGTGGGAATTTCCCGCTCTGACGCTCTCTTCCGCTGTGACGATCCTTGCCAGTATCGGGCTTGCGCTGCTTCAGCCGCTCTTGATCCGGCAACTGTTCAACAATGGCATCACGGCGGGCAATCATCAGGCCCTCATCACCACATCGTTCACAATTCTCGTCATCACCGCGCTACAGGCTGTCTGCGTCTACGGGCGGGCGGGGCTAACGCAGCATCTCGCGGAGCGCATCTCGTACGCGCTCCGGAACCGGCTGTTCGGCCATCTCGAAGCATTGCCGTTCTCATACTACGATACCGCGCAGACGGGGCAGCTTTTGGCGCGGCTCACCGAGGATGTGCGGAATGTCCGCCGCTTCTACTCGCCCGCACTGCGGATGCTGGTCTACACCGCCACGATGACGACGGGAATCGCGGTAGTAATGTTCGTGCTCAACTGGCGGCTTGCGCTGCTGTCGCTGGCGATTGTACCGATACTCCTCTACGTCACGCTCCGGTTCGGCGCGAAGGTACGTGGGCTATTTCTAGGCGCACAGCAACAGTTCGGCGAAACAATGACGGTACTGCAAGAGAATCTCGCGGGGGCGCGGGTCGTGCGGGCATTTGCACGAGAGCGGTACGAGATCAACAAATTCGGGCGCGAGGCGGAAAACCTGTACGAGCAGCAAGTTGGGGCAGCCCGTCCGTATATTATCGCCAACGCCGCGATGCCTTTCATCACTGGCGCGGGTCTGGCGCTCGTGATCGGCTACGGCGGCTTTCTCGTTATCCATACTGCGCTTGCTATCGGCACGTTGCTCGCCTTCTATTTGTATTTGACGATGCTCGCTGATCCCATCGTGCAGATGGGTCCGATTGTGAACAATGTCGCGCAGGCAATGGCGAGCATGGAGCGTATCTCTGATGTGCTCGACCGCAAGCCGCGCATCGTCTCCCCGCCCAACGCCTACACAGGCGATGCGGCGGGAGTGCGCGGGCATGTCACGCTCACCGATGTGCATTTTTCCTACCGGCGTAGCACGGCCGAGGTGCTGCACGGCATTACACTTGATGCGCCTCCCGGCACGGTCATCGCGCTCGTTGGCCCCACCGGCTCCGGCAAGTCGAGTATCGTCCAGTTGCTCGCACGGTTTTACGACACCACGTCGGGTAGTGTGCAGATAGATGGCGTGGATGTGCGGCAGTGGGATTTGCCGACGCTGCGGAAAAATGTTGGCTTCGTGCTGCAAGAAACGTTTCTATTCTCAGTATCGGTGCGCGAGAATATCGCGTACGGCAGATCTAACGCGACCGACGCGGAAGTCGTCGCGGCAGCACGCGCAGCGCAAGCGCACGAGTTCATTATGCAACTGCCGTACGGCTACGAAACCGAACTCGGCGAGCGCGGCGTCAATCTTTCCGGCGGGCAGAAGCAGCGGCTCGCGATAGCCCGCGCCCTATTGATGAATCCGCGTATCCTCGTACTGGACGACGCGACAAGTGCGATTGATATGGAGACCGAATACGAGATTCAGCAAGCATTAGATGTACTGATGCGCGGGCGCACGACTTTCATCATCGCGCAACGGCTGAGCAGCGTGCGGCACGCCGACGAAATCTGCGTACTGGAAGATGGCGAGATCATCGAGCGTGGCACGCACGACGATCTGCTTTCGCGGGGCGGCGCATACCGGCACGTCCATGATTTGCAGGCACGCGGAAATGCCGTCGGTATGAGCGGAGAGGCGGCAGACGGATGAGGAACAATGCTTCCCGCCTCTCGCTGGCGCAGAACAACGGCGACGATCCCGAAAGCGACCTCGGCAAGGGGCTGAACCGCCAGAGTGCGCGGCGGCTCGTTGGGTACCTGCGCCCGTACCGCAAGCAATTGGGGTTGGCGATTGTGGCAGTCTTCTTTCGCACGCTCGGTGCACTCGCGTTGCCACGGCTGCTCGGCTATGCAATTGACGCGGGTATCAGCCGCAGCCGCCTCGATACACTCGCGACTGCGGTCGCGCTCTATCTCGGTTGCGTTGCGCTCGTCTTCGTGATGCGGATCGTGCAAGACACACTCACGAACCGCGCTGGAAACCGCGTGATTTTCGATTTGCGTTTCGACCTATTCAAACATATGCAACGTCTCGGACTGAAATTCATGGATCGCATGGGCGTTGGGCGCGTGATGTCGCGCATCCAGAACGATGTATCGGTGCTCAACGACCTCCTGACCGATGGTGTCGTCGGGCTGTTTTCCGATCTGTTCATCCTTATCGGTGTCATCATTGCGATGCTTACCATTGACGTGCGGCTGGCACTCATCTCGTACATCGTGTTGCCGATCATGGTCGGCGTGCTACTGCTGTGGCGTCGCTACGCGATCCGCGTGTATCGCGCCGTGCGCGTCGCGACGAGCCGCCTCACGGGATATTCTGCCGAGAATATCTCCGGGATGCGCGTCACGCAGTCGTTTCGGCGCGAAGAGGAGAATTTCCGGCGGTTCGACGACTACAACCGCGAGGTGTACCGCACCTCGGTGCAGTCTATTTATCTTAACTCGGTCTTGCAGCCGTCGGTAGAGATCATCAACGGCATGGCAATCATCATCCTGCTGATTATCGGCGGCGGGTTCGTGATTGAGGGGGCATTGACCATCGGGGCGTTGTTCGCGTTTTACAGTTACATCACGCGGTTCTTCCAGCCGATCCGCGCCTTGTCGGAACGGTACAACAGCATCCAAGCCGCAACTATCGCCGCCGAACGCGTCTTCGAGTTGCTGGATGAGACGCCCGACATCGTGGATACCCCCGACGCAAAGCCGCTACCGCCGATCTCCGGCGATGTCCGGTTCGACCATGTGACATTCGGATACACGGATATGCCGGTGCTGCGGGACATTACGCTCGACATCGCACCGGGGCAGACGGTGGCATTCGTCGGGGCGACTGGGGCAGGGAAATCGAGCATCATCAATCTCGTGCCGCGCTTCTACGACATCTGGGACGGCAGCGTGACGTTGGACGGACACGATGTGCGCGATGTAACGCTGGAATCGCTCCGCAGCCAGATTGCAATCGTGCTCCAAGACCCCTTCCTGTTCAGTGGCACTATTGCGGAGAACCTCCGCTACGGGCGGCTTGATGCGACCGATGCCGAGATCGAGGCAGCCGCGCGGGCGGTCGGGGCGCACGAGTTTGTAATGCAGTTGCCGGAAGGGTATCAGTCCCCGGTGCAGGAGCGCGGCGGCGGTTTGAGCATCGGGCAGCGGCAATTGCTTGCCTTCGCCCGTGCGGTGCTGGCAGACCGCCCCATTCTGATCCTCGACGAAGCGACAAGCAGCGTGGACACTCAGACGGAGCAACTCATTCAGCACGCGATGCGGACGGTGCTGCATGGCCGCACCGCGCTCGTGATCGCACACCGCCTCTCCACGATAGTGGACGCAGACCTGATCGTTGTGGTGGATCACGGCGAGATCGTCGAGCGTGGCACACACCGCGAACTGCTCAACGAGCGCGGCGCATACTTCCGCCTGTACACGACCGCATTACGCTATTCGGAATCAGTCACCGACGCCGTTACTGCAATCGAATCGTAGTGCGTGCCACATGACAGCGGTACGGTGCGGGGGTATACTGGTCGCAAGGTATAGACACACGGCGCGGTGCGCCCCAGAAGGAGCAGATACGATGGTGACAGAACTTCAACCGGTGCAAGAGACCGGAGCAGCCGTCTCGTTCACCGAATTCGCGCAGGAAAAACTGATCGAACTGATCGGTGAGCAGCGGGCAGCAGGGCGCGAGGCGATGCTCCGCATTATGGTGCAGGGTGGCGGATGCGCGGGCTGGTCATATGGCATGTTCTTCGATAATCAGGTGCGCCCCGGCGACAACATCTCCGAAATCGGCGGCGTGAAAGTGCTGCTGGATGACGAGACACTGGAGATGGTGCAGGGTTCGCAGGTGGATTACACCGAATCGCTGCTCGGGCGGGGCTTCACGGTCACGAACCCCAATGCATCGTCCACGTGTGGCTGCGGGAGTTCGTTCCATGTCAAGGGCAAGAAAGGCCAAGCCGAACCCTGCCACTAAGGGAAGGGCTGACCACTAAAGACCGATGAGCGAGGGCAGGGAAATATCCCTGCCCTCGCTTTGTTACTGTAACAGTTACAGCGTCGCGTCCTCTTTCGGATGGCGGCGCACATGGACGACCAGATAGATGAGCGCGAGCAGAATCACGACCACAATGACGGTCGGGATTGTCCACTGCCCCAGTTGCTCCTTGATGCGGCTCCACTGGCTGCCCGCCGCATACCCTAATGCGGCGAGAAATGTAGACCAGATGAACGCACCCGCGAAGGTCGCAAGGGCGAACGGCACGACCGGCACCCGCGCTGCGCCCATCGGGAGGGTGCTGATCGTGCGCGAGACCGGCAGTAGCCGTGTGAAGAACGCCGCCCATGCGCCATACCGCGCAAGCCAACGGTCGGACTGCGCGAGGGCACGTTCCACCGCCGGGAAGCGACGACGAAACCGCAGCAGAATTGCCTGCCCCCCCACCGCCATCACGGTATACGCCACTAGTGCACCCACGACCCAGCCTGTGGCTCCCACCAGCCCCGCATACCCGATATACCAGCGGGATTTACCTGCCGATTCAACCAGCAACCAGCCCGCAAGAGGCATCGTGATTTCGTTGGCAATGGGCATGGTCGCGCCTTGCAATGCCATCGCCACGAAGACACCCCACCACCCATAGCGTTCAACGAGGCTACGGGCGGTTTCAGCAAGGTCGCCGATCCCAAATACCGCGTACTGCACATGCATCAGGCTACCTCACCGACGACGTGCAGCAGAAACTCCCGCAACAAAATCACACACGACGGTCACGCGGGATATCGTCCTCAACGACTGCTGGCGTCGGCGTCGTGCGATCATCCTGCAAGACGTATGCATAGAGTGCCGCCGCAAGCACTGCACCAACGACCGGCGCGAGATACCAGACCCACCAATTTGCCCACGCCCCCGCGACCAAGGCGGGACCGAAATGCCGTGCCGGGTTCATTACCGCGCCGCTCACACCGCCGCCGACGAAAATGTCCATCGTAATCGTCAGACCGATCACCAACGGCGCGATGGCCCGCGGCCCGCGCTCATCCACCGCCGTCCCGTAGATAACGAACATCAGGAAAAATGTCAGAATGATTTCCATCAGCACCGCGGCACCGACGGTGACGCCGGAACCGATTGCCGCCGCGCCTAGGTTCGCTTTCGCAACCATATCAGGCGGAAAGATCATCTTGAGGCAGACTGCCGCAACCAGACCGCCGAGCAATTGCGCAACGATGTACAGGATGCCTTGCAGCAGGGTCAGTTTGCGTGCGACCATCAGCCCGCAAGTGATCGCTGGGTTGTAAACACCGCCCGACACATGCCCCGCTGCCGCAACCATTAGCCCGATAGCCAGCCCATGCGCCAGTGCGATTGCGACGAGATTGCCGCCGCCCGTTGCGATGATTGCACCCGCCCCCGCAAACACGAGCGTGAACGGCCCGATAAACTCCGCGATCAAAGACCGCACGGTATTCTGTTGCACCCCGATCCCTCCTTACTTCCGCGACGCGCACCCGCGCAGACGTCGCGAGTATACCGTTTCGTTGTGTAACGGGGCTAGGGGTCAGGATGTATACGCATCGCTCACACGCCCCGCGTGGCGCAAATTGCGGTTGAATTGCGTCACAATAGCGATCAACAAGCCGGGGATGAACTGGAGCCACACCGTCCACACCGCCCCATACCACTGGATCAGCAACCCTGTCAACACGAAGCCCGCCGACTGGCTCACAAAGGTGACAATGCGAAAGATGCTGTTTACTCTCCCCTGCAAGGGGCCGGGAATCAGCGCGAGTCGGTACGTGAAGATCGTGCCGATGTACACCGGGACGAAGAAGAACGCCAGCGCATTTAGGACACCGAGCCAAATCACATCGGGCGCGAAGGCGATAGGCGGCCATGTGACCGCGAAAATCCACGCCAGCCCAATCATTAGCGTGCTGACGGTGAACTTTCGCTGCAACCACGGACTGACTGCCGCCCCGATGATTGTGCCGACGCTTGTGATCGAAAACATCAGCCCGATAGCGGCAGACGATGCCCCCAGCCGTTGCGCCAGCGCGATCAGCAAGAGGGTATACCCACCATAGACGAGATTCATCGCACCGTTCAGCCACATCAGAAAGAGCACCACGCGCTGCCCGCGCAGCCACGCCAGCCCTTCGCCGATCTCCTGCCGCAGCGGGCGGCGCGGGGCGGTCTGTTCCTCCTTCAGCGGTGTGTGGATGAACAGAAGGGAGACGACCGACAGCGCGTACGAAACCGCATCTGCGACGAATGGCACTGCCTGCCCGATCCCGAACAATACACCTCCCACCGGCGGCCCGATAATAGACGATGCCGCTTCCGTTCCCTGTCCTTGCGCGACCGCCGCGCTCAGTTGCGTCGGTGCAACGACTCGCCGCAGGCTGGCAGTTTCCGCTAACCCGAAGAAGGTGAATCCGACACCCTCAAGGAAACTGACCATATATAACTGCGCCGCCGTCAACACACCCAATGCCGCTGCAAGCGGCACACTCGCAAAAACGAGGGTACGCATCACATCGCAACAGATCATCACCCGCTTGCGGTCCCACCGATCTACCCACGCCCCAGCGGGCAGCCCGCACAGCAGCAGTGCCACCCCACGCAATGCGGCGAGCAACCCCGCTTGCGCGGGCGAATGAGTGAGGGCGAGCATCAGGAGTGGCAGCGCGAGCTGGGACACCTGCGTACCGACCGACGACACGCTCTGCCCACCCCACAGCAGCAGATACGCACGGTTACGCCATAGTGATAGTGGTAGCGGTAGCGGCACCTGCACATCGCTCTGCGGGTTCGTGACGGTTTCCATGAGGCTCCTTTCCAAGCAATTTGCACACGCAAAAAGACCGCGCATGGCGCGATGCCGTGTGCGGTCTGCCTGTCGGTTCTCGGTTCTCGGCTAACGAGGGGCGAAATGAGGCAGACTACGACACGGACACGCAAGAATTGCTGTTCTTGCGAGCAGAACACTGTATTGTCCGAGCCAGTTGCCGCTGTTCATGCATACCCTTCTGTCATTTCAGCGATGCTGCGGCGCAGGATACCGGACGGGGATGGAGCATGTCAAACTGCCCATGCTGCGCCAATTGTGACGGCACTCGATCAACGCGACCAACTCAATTCAATCAATGCCGCTGTGGACGCCCAGTTCCTCAGTGGCGACGACGGGATGCGTCGGCAGGGCGTACCACCCACGCGCGATCAGCGTATTGACACAATCCCATGCATCGCCACGATCCACGACTTCCACCGTCACACGCGGTGGTGTGGGAACGGCGGCAACAGCATCGAAAAAGGCGCGGTACGTCATTGTGCCTTCGCCCAGTTTCCAGTGGCGGTCGTGAATACCATCGTTGTCGTGCAGGTGGCAATGCCGCAGGTACGGCTGCATCCCGTACACCCATTGATCGAGGGCGATGGACGAAAAGAGATGCGCGTGACCGACATCGAGCGACAGCCCGACATTCGGTGCGTTAATTTCCCGCACGATATTCACGAGCGCGTGAGGGTGATGGTCGAAGATATTTTCGATCACCAGCGTTACCCCACGCGGCGCGGCGTCTGCGGCAAGCGCACCGAAGTACTCCACCAGCCGTGCTGCAAGATCGCGCTCTTTGATCGGGGGGATAGCGTGCATGGGAAAATCACTATGCACGACCATCAGGTCGAAGCCAATTGTCTCGGCTACTTCGAGCGACTGTCGGTGCCGCGTGTGAGCAAACGCGACGAGTTCCGGCTCATCCGCGCCGGGATGGAGATCAACGAATGCGCCATGCAGACACTTTCCGAACGGGAACGACCGCAACGCCGTCGCCCATTCCTGCGCTGTCTCCCGCCAATCTCCCTGCCACATCCCCACTGGAAAGAAGTCCGCAATTTCAATGGCCAGTCCCTGCGTCCGCAAGCGCGGCACATCGCGCATTCCCATCTCGCCGTGAACTTGCATCGCCAGCGGAAATGGCTGATGCCCAGAATTGCCCGTACGTTCAGTTGTCATACGCCGTTCCTCTCCCACATTATGCCTCATGTGTCACACATACCGCCGAAGGTACGTTGAGATGGGTAGCAGGACAAGCGGTGACAGATCATCGAACCATGACGGGACGATGAGAAAAACCGGAAACGCATACCGGGCTGTGCTATTTTGCTTGACGCATGTTGCTATACTCACACTCGTGCGCCCCACAGGGTCTGCACCGGTGCGGCGAAAACGAAAGGGTAGGTCTGCGGATGCGGCGAAATGGTCGGTTGCTTCTCGGAACGCTGATACTCGCCGCGCTGTTCTCGGCGCAACTCGGTCCTGTCGCTGCGGCTGCGCGGCTGCAATCGTCCGACCCTGCGGATAAGGCTGCCCTCACGCAGTCGCCGCCGCAAGTGACTCTGACCTTCTCCGACCCCCTCACCCCCGCAAAAAGCGATGGCTCCGTCACGAACACCGCAGGGGCAATGGTATCCATCGGTGCTGCGGTGGATGCCATGGATGCCAAGAAACTGACGATCACGCTGCCGCCCAACCTGCCGTCCGATACCTACACCGTGCGCTTCCGCGCCTTCACGGACAGCGATAGCGCGACGACAGACGGCACGACGATATTTACGGTTATTGTGCCGGTTTCGATCCCCGGTGTGGCAACCGTTGGGGCGTCGAATACGGCGATCCCCACCCGCGCCCCCGCTGCACCGACCGTCGGCGCGAGTGCGGTAACGGTTGCACCCGCACTCGCCGCGCCGATTCCGACGAGTTGCCCCTCGCCGCTGGCGACCGCCGTGCCGACAATTCCCCCGACAGCAACACTCGTGCCGACCGCGACCCGCGTCGTCACCCCAACAGTCACGCAGGCACCGTCGCCGACGCGCACGATTGTCGGCGGAACGACGCCGACACCGACGCCGCTCCCCGCACGCACACCAACGACCACCGCGATGGTTGCGCCGAATATCGCCGCCGCAACACCGACTGCGATTGCAACGGCGTCCGCAGCAGCAGCAGCATCTGCACCGCCCGTCTGCCCCACTCTCCCGCCCGCACCGACTGAAACAGTGCCACCACCTACCGCGCTACCCGTGCCGCCTACCACACCCGCTACCGCACTACCGCCGCCGACTGGTACTGTGCCGCCACCGCCGCCAACCGGCACAGTGCCGCCGATAACACCCGCTACACCCTCACTGCCAACGCGAGTGACGCCGACCGTCTGCCCACTGACCGCGCCCGTCGCACCGGGAATGCTCGCACCAACGGTGACGCCCGGTTGCCCGACCGTACCGCCGCCGCCCGCACCGACGGTCTGCCCGACGTACCCTGCGGCTGGTATTGGCAACCCGCCACCGAGCGCGATCCCCGGTTGCCCGCCGCCGCCAACCGTCTGCCTAACCTATCCGCCGACTGCCCCCGGCACACCCGCGCCGACTACATTGCCCGGTTGCCCCCCTGCAACACCCGTCGCGCCGACACCGACGCGCCCGCCCGCTCCATCGCCGACGCCGGCCGTGACGATTGGCACCACCGGCGTACCGCTCACGGGTATGGTCTCATGGGTGGCATTGATCGCGGTGATGGGCTGCGGCGCGGTTCTTGCCGGGTTGGGGATGCGGATGCGCTCCATCCGTCGCTAACTGTCATACCCTTCGTCCTCGCCGCAGCGTGTGCGGCGAGGACGTTTTTACGTGCTACATTCCCGCGTATACTGCGCGGAGCGTACGACGCGACAGGAGGCAGAATGCACGGCGAATACAAGACACCGGGTGGCAAACTGGTCAAAGTAGATTACACCGTCCGGGATGGGCAATTTGCCGGTGTCGTCGTCTCCGGTGATTTCTTTCTGTATCCCGAAGATGCAATCACGGCAATCAATGCTGCGCTCGATGGCAGCGCGGTATCCACATCTGAAGCAGAGATCGCCGCACACATTACGGCAGCGGTCGGCAACGATGTCGTCTTTCTCGGCTTCTCGCCGGAGGCTATCGCCCGCGCCATGCTGCGCGGCATGGAAGGCACCTCATGAACGAGCACACACGCTGGCGTGACCACAAATGGCGATTGCTGCCCGCCGCGCCGCGCTCCCCCGCAATGAATATGGCACTCGATGTGGTGTTGACGGACGGTATTGCCTCCGGTGAATGCCCGCCAACGCTGCGTTTCTGGGGGTGGGATCGGTCATGCGTCATCTTGGGTCGGTTTCAATCGGTGCAGAACGAGATAGACGCGGAGAATGCTGCGGCAGCGGAAGTTAGCCTCGTGCGACGCATCACGGGCGGCGGAGCGATGTTCCAGCAACCGACAGGCGCGATCACGTATTCACTCACTGCGCCGGAGTCGCTCGTCGCAGGGATGACCTTTTCGGAGTCATACGCTTTCCTTGATGCATGGGTGGTGAACGGTTTACGGGCGATGGGGGTGGATGCGTCGTATGTGCCATTGAACGACATCAGTTCGTCCACTGGCAAGATCGGTGGGGCGGCGCAGGCACGGCGCAATGGCGCGGTGCTGCATCACACGATGGTCGCGTGCGAACTCGATACCGAACTGATGGCGAAGGTGTTGCGAATCGGGCGCGAAAAACTGAGCGACAAAGGTATCACGAGCGCGGCGAAGCGTGTCAGCCCCCTCCGGCAGCAAACGGATCTCCCCCGCGACGAAATCGTCCGGCGGTTGACCGCACCCTTTGCGACGCAATGCGACCTGCGCGACGAGCCGCTGCACGAGGATGAAATCGCCCGCGCTGAGGCACTCGCGGCGGCGCAGTTTGCGTCGGACGCATGGACATACCTTCTCCCGTAGACGCCCCACCGAATTGCGTGTAGGATACGCGCACGATTCGACAGGGCAGCGACATACGACGCGTGCCGTGTATCGGTGCGCGTGCGGGACAGAAAGGCGATCAGCCTTTTCAGGGAGGAAGCGACGATGCGACGACTGAGCATTCCGGTATTGATTTTCATGTTCGCGGCGATGGTGCTGGCAGGATGTGGCGGCGAGACTGCCGCAACCACCACGCCCGCAGGCGCGGCACCGACCACGGCACCCGCTGCGGCAGCAAGCACAACGGCAGCAACAAAAGCACCTGCCGCGACGACCACAAGCAGTTCCGTCGCTGTCCCAACGACCGCAGCGGCAGCAACAACCGCCCCGTCCGGTACAACCGCACCCGTCGCGGCATCCGGCAGCACGATCAAGATCGGCATGATTACCTCGCTGACCGGGCCGTACAATGTGCTCGGCTCATTCAACAAGCAGGCGGGCGATCTGCTCGTTAAGCAGTTCAATGATGCGGGCGGCATCAATGGGCAGAAGATCGAACTTCTGATCGAAGACGACCAGAGCAACCCCTCGCAAGGACCGATTGCCCTGAAAAAATTGCTTGGCAGCAAGATCGTCGCCCTGATCGGTCCTGTGTATAGTTCCACTTGCGCCGCAATTCTGGACGATGTGGAAGCGGCGAAAGTCCCGATGATTACACAGTGTGCGGCGGATTCTGTCCTCACACCGCTGCGGCAAAATGTCTTCCTCGGTCCGCAGTCCACTAAATACGCCGCGAACCAGTTGCTCGGCTACCTCAAGAGCGAAGGCAAGACAAAAGTGACCGTGCTGCACGACAGCACGGAGTATGGCACGCTCGGTTGGGGCGCGTTGAAGGCGGACGCGAGTAAGTTCGGCATTACGGTGGACGAGCAACTGTACGAACTGACCGGCACCACTTTCGTACCGCAACTGACGAAGGTCAAGAGCAGCGACGCGCAGGCTCTCATCAGTTGGGGTTCCGGCGCACCCGCCGTGACGATCACGAAAGAGTACAAGCAACTCGGTCTTACCATCCCGCTCCTGTTCAGCGGGGCGCAGGCATCGCCGCTGTACCTCAAGCCCGCCGGGGACGCCGCCGAGGGTGTGACCTTGCAGTGCCAACTCGCGCCGATTGCGAAGTTCCTGCCGGACTCTACCCCCGCAAAAGCCCTCGTGACGAAGTTCGACGCGGATTTTATGGCGGCATACGGCACGCTGCCCGCGCAGTTCGCCTACAACACCTATGATGCGATGCTGCTCTTCAAGAACGCCATCACGAAGGCGAACAGCACCGATCCCGCGAAAATCCGCGAGGCATTGGAGCAGACAAAAGACTTCGTGACGGCAGATGGCATGTTCAATTACACCGCCACCGACCATACCGGTCTCGGTCTTGGCGACATGTACATTGCCAAAGTACAAAACGGTGCGCTTGTCCTAACGAAGTACGCGAACGGCAAGTAGCGCGACTGTACTCCGCGCATGGTAGTGCGGCATTCGGTGTGCCGCACTACCATGCGCTGTCCCATCATCCCTGACCCCTGTTTAGAGGAGTGCCAGATTATGCAACGGCGACACTTTCTTGTTTCATCAGCAACATCGGCTGCGGCTCTAATCCTTGCAGCGTGTGGAGGCGAAACTGCCGCCACCGCGACCACCGCGAAACCCACTACCATACCCGCTGCACCTGCTGCAACAACAAGCGGCACGAGCGCATCCGTAGCCGTACCGACGGCAGCCGTCACTCGCGCCGCAGCCACTGCCATGACAAGCGGCTCCGCCCCCGCTGGGACAACGATTGCGGCAGCGCAACCGACCACTGCCGCGACCGTCGCATCTGCGAAACCTTCCGGACCCGCAGATGCGGTAAAAGTCGTCCATGTGCCGGGGTTGTTCTTCGCGCCGCTCTATGTCGCGATCGAGAAGGGCTACTTCAAGGAGCAGAACATCGAGGTTTCCCTCGATAAAGCGGCGGCGGGGTCGGAGATCGTCGCGTTTCTCGCGCAGGGGCAAATTGATGTCGGTGCGGTCGGGCTGAGTGCAGCGATCTTCAATACGCTCAACAAGGGCTTCGATTTCAAGGTGATCGCATCGGCATGCCTCGGCCCGACGACAAACTCCCCAACGAAGTTTGAGGTTCGTAAAGCCCTTGTAGACGGCGGGCAGATCAAGACCCCCGCAGACCTCAAGGGCAAAAAGATCGCGGTCGCAGGCGGCACGGGCAGCGCGGGCGCGTATCTCGCAGTCAAGGTGCTGCAAGCGGTCGGGTTGACGAGTAAAGACGCCGAATTCGTTAACCTCCCGAACCCCGATATGGTGATGGCATTGCAGAACGGCGCAGTAGATGCCGCCCTGATGGGAACGCCCTTCTCCACGCAGGCGATAGATGCGGGGGTTGGCAAAATCCTCACCGAAGACCTCGCGCCGGGGTACGCGACGACGCAGTATGTGTACAGCGCGAAGTTTATCAAGGAGCGCGGGCCGGTCGCCACCCGCTTCGCCGCCGCGTTGCTGAAGGGTTTCCGCGATATTCAGGGTACGGGCTACCTTACGGACGACAATGTGAAAACGTATGTGAAGTACACGGGCAGCAACGAGCAGACGGTACGCGCCACCCCGCCATTGGTCTACGATAAGAACATGGTGATCGCCAAAGAGAGTATCGCCGACCAAGAGAAAGTCCACCGCGAGGCGGGTTGGACGGACTACAAGACCGCCGTAGATGTCGCGAAATTGTTCGACACCACCTTTGCGGACGCTGCGGTAAAGATGCTCGGCTGACCGCAGCGCGGAGACGATGGCAATACGATAAGTCACATCGCACACCGAGACCGATAGGGAGATCGTGAACGAACCCATCTATTCGCCTCAATCCCCCCCAAAGATCGTGGCGCGGGGAGTGGAGCGGACATTCCAAGATCGTAAAGGGCGGCCTATCGTCGCGTTGCACGATGTTAATTTGTCGGTGGCGCGGGGGGAGTTCGTCTGCCTCGTCGGGCCGAGCGGATGCGGCAAAAGCACCTTTCTCCGGCTTGTAGCGGGCTTATTGCCGCGTACGGGCGGCGTGTTGGATGTCTCTCCCGGCACGGCGGGCAAGCCATCTAACAGCGTCGTCTTTCAAGAATACGCCCTCTTTCCGTGGAAAAGTGCGCTGGACAATGTCGCATTCGGGCTGGAAATGCGCGGCGTGCCGAAGCGGGAGCGCGAAGCAATCGCACGGCGATGGCTGGCAAAAGTCGGGTTGACGAAATTCGCGCAGACGTATCCGGGGCAACTGTCAGGCGGGATGCGGCAGCGGGTCGGCATCGCACGCGCCTTCGCAAGCGACCCCGATATATTGCTGATGGACGAACCCCTCGGCGCACTGGACGCGCAGACAAAACTCGTGCTGCAAGAGGAACTGTTGCGCCTCTGGGAAGAGCAGCGCAAGACGGTACTGTATATCACGCACAGTCTGGATGAGGCGGTACTGCTTGGCGACCGCGTGGTGCTGATGACGGCGCACCCCGGCACGATCAAGGCGGAGTTCCCCATCCCCTTCCCCCGCCCACGTACACTGGAATTAACGAGCACCCCAGAGTTCGCCGCCCTCGTCTTTTCCATCTGGCGGGCGTTACAGTCCGAGGTAGTGCGGGCGATGGAACAGGAACAGGACGAGACCTGAGACTTGACATCTGAGACTTAGGAGCGCGCGGTTATGGCAACTATTGAGGAATCGGCAACGACAACAGCGGCACCCGCACGCCGCACAAATACTGTGCATGGTGCGCGATATTCCGTACGCCTCGATCCGTTGTTATCGGCGGGGTTCATCGTGCTATTGCTGGCGATGTGGCAAGGGGCGGTCGCGGCACGCTGGATAGATGGGCGGCTCTGGCCCTCTCCCACGGTTGTGGTCGGGGAAATGTGGACAATGACGACCGATGGCGAATTGCACCCGCATATCTGGGCGACGCTTTCCCGCGTCCTCTGGGCATTCGTCACGGGTGGGACAGTGGGCGTGTGCTTGGGTCTCGCGATGGGCATGGTGCGACCGCTGCGTGCGATGCTTGATCCGGTCATCTCAATTCTTTCCGTGATGCCGAAAATCGCCATCTTGCCGCTCGTCTATCTCGCCTTCGGGGGGTACGGTGAGACACCGCGCACCGTGACCGTGGCGATTGCCGTCTTCGCAGTTGTGACCATCAGCGCGATGGGCGCGGTACGGACGATTGACGGCGTACTAATGGAAGCAGGGCGCAACTTCGGCGCGAACCCGTGGCAGATGTTCCGGCATGTGCTGCTTCCCGGCTCCCTCCCCGCCATTTTCAGCGGTCTGCGCGTTGGGCTGGCGACCGCGCTCTTGGTCGTGATCGCGGCGGAATTTTCGTATACCAAAGAGGGGCTCGGTTTCCTCATCTGGTCGAGCTGGAACACCCTTGCCACGACGCGCATGTTCGTTGGGCTGATTTCCATTGCAGTGATGGGGTTGCTCTTCACTCTCGCGCTGAATGTGATCGAACGCGTTGTCATCCCATGGAAGAAACCTTCCTGAACGCGGGCGCAACATGAACAGCGCAGGCACGGGGTTTATGGCGTGGGTGTCGGCATTAGAGTTGGTGCCGGAGTCGGTGCGACGGTTGGAGAGGGCGGCGGGCGCGGGGTTGCGGTCGGTACGGGAGTAGGCGTGACGGCCGCAGTGACCGTAACCTGCGCGAATGCCGGATCGGACAATCCCACCACGATTACTTTCGTATCGGGCGGCAATTGGACTTCCAATGCCACACTCGTTGCTACACTTGGGCCCGCAAACCGAGCGAGGTTCGCCTGCACCGCGACATTCGTGCGAATGTCGTCCAGTTGTTTACGCGTGCCACGCAGCGTGACCGTCGCTTCCCGCTGTGTGGGTGAAAACTGAAGCCCCGGTTTCAGATTGATAAACTGAATCGGCACTGAGAATTTCTCATCGAGCGTCTGCTCGGCGATGGTCACCTGCACCTGCACCGACGCGGTACCTCCCTTGATGCTCACACCGTCCGGCAGTTTCGAGAGTTCGGCGGGGAGCGTTGTCGTTGCCCGCGCCCCCGTAATATCAATCGGTATGGTCGGCACATTCGGAATAGCACGGATCAGTTGCGGGTCACCAACGAGCGTGACCTGTGGCGGGGATGCGGTCACACCGGTGGTGTAAAACCCTTGCGCGGGCGCACCGGTGACAACGGGGTTGACCGGCACTGTGCGCTCCGTGCCGAGGTCGGCAATATCCGCAGATACCGTCACGCGTGCGGGCGATGCAATCACCCCGGAAACCTCTTTCCCGTTTGTATCGAGCATCCTGATCTCGACGGGCGCACTGGTAAACGGTGTGGTGCGGTCTCCAACATCGAAGACCGCAACGATCTGTGTCACCATATCCACCCGGCTCTGGG
>JBBRMX010000007.1:0-34018 GCA_038230615.1 Thermomicrobiales bacterium
CAAGCCCTTCCTCGGTATCGAGGCGGATGTGGTAGACAACCACGGCAACCCGGTGCCGGAGGGCAGCGGCGGCTATCTCGTTATCAAGCAGCCGTGGCCCTCGATGATGCGGACGATCTACAACGACCCCGAACGGTACGAATCGTACTGGAACACCATCGAGGGAGTATACTTCGCAGGCGATAGCGCGTTCCGCGATCTGGACGGCTATTATTGGATTCAGGGGCGCGTGGACGATGTCATCAAAAAGAGTGGGCATCGGCTCGGTTCCAGCGAAATCGAAAGTGCGCTCGTCTCGCATCCGTCGGTTGCGGAAGCCGCAGTCATCGGCAAGCCAGACGACATCAAGGGCGAGAGTATCAAGGCGTTTGTTATCCTCAAGAGCGGGTACAGTGCGTCTGATGCTCTCATGCGTGATCTGATCGTGCACGTCCGCCAGACCGTCGGCGCAATTGCGCAACCGGACGAACTCGCCTTCGTGCCGAGCCTGCCGAAAACCCGCAGCGGCAAGATTATGCGCCGCTACATCAAAGCACAGGAATTGGGGATGCCGACGGGTGACATCAGTACACTCGACGAATAACGGGGGTATACTTGTAACGGAGTTTGGTAGCGCATGAAACAATCCTGCGGCGCCCACCGTGGTATAAAGAGACAACATTCATCCGTATTAGCCAACCAAAATGTTGACAAATGCGGTGGTCGTTCGGTAGTATTTAGGTGGACGCTGCGGGTGCAGCCGGACACAGGACAGGAGACGCATCATGAGCGTGATGACCGAAGAAAGCACCGCCATTGTTCTGACCGATGATGCAGCAATGCAGGTTCGTTCGCTGATCGAGAAGCAGGGCCGCCAAGACCTCGCACTGCGCCTGTTCGTGACGCAGGGCGGTTGCTCCGGCTTTTCCTACGGTATGGCGTTGGACCCCAACACCCGCGATGATGATTATGTCGTCGAGCGCGGTGGTGTACGCCTGATCGTGGACGCCTTCAGCCAGAAATACCTTACTGGCGCGGAAGTCGGCTTCTCCAGCAACTTGATGGGTGGCGGCTTCACGATCAAGAACCCGCAGGCGGCATCGTCTTGTGGCTGTGGTCACTCCTTCCGCACCAAAGAAGAAGACGGCGAGCCAAAACGCTGCGGACACTGAACCTCGCTTCCCGCTAATATCCGAGATCGGGCATATTGCCCGGTCTCTTTTTTTGTGCATCATCTCCGCACATTGCCCGTTGCCCACCTTCCCTGTTACCATAGACCCTATGTTACGACGTAGACCCACCATCGAACAGCGGACAATAGGCAACAATGCAATGTGGCGGGCCATCGGTGGTCTCGCCCTGTTTCTCTCCGCGCTGTATCATGCCGCATCACCTGTCCCGGTCGCCGCTCTTGCGGACCCGTTCGCATCCGATCATGTCCCCGGCGCATTTCTCGTGCTGCTCCGCACGCCAACGAATGGGCCGTTCGTGCGCCTGAGCGATACCGATACCCTTACCTATCGTCCGCTCACCGATTCGTACCTTCTTACGTCTTCTCCTGATACCGAGCGCGAGACGTATGCCCGCCTCCTCGCCGATCCTCGTATCGCCTATGTGGAGCCGAACCACCGCATCGCCGGAAATCTCGCCCCGAACGACCCGGACTACCGCTTCGAGAACTGGACTAAGAGCGTCAATCTTGAACCCGCATGGGACATCACGACCGGTTCACCGGATGTCATTATCGCCATCGTAGACAGCGGCGTAGATGCGAACCATCCCGATCTGCGCGGGCGCGTCCTCCCCGGTTACAGCCCCCTCGACGGCACGAACGACACGACTGATCTCTGGAATATTCGCCACGGCACGCGCATCGCACTCCTTGCGGCGGGGCGCGGCAACGACGGCGTTGGCAGCGCAGGGGTGGCGTGGAATGCCCGCATTCTCCCCGTCCGCGTCCTCGGTGAGAACGGGAGAGGGGATACACAGCGTGCCGCCGAAGGCATCCGTTGGGCGGCAGATCATGGCGCGACTATCATCAATTACAGCAGCGGCTCTCCCGGGTTTTCCTATGTTCTCGCCCGCCAAATCGCCTCTGCTCGCACAAAAAACATCACCGTCGTCGGTACTGCCGGCGATACGCCGAACCGCCTCGATTACCCCGCTGCTGCGCCTGATGTGATCGTCGTCGGCTCGACCGACAAGAACGATGCGCCCGCCGATTTTTCCTCCGCCGCAGGGCGGGTAGATCTTGCCGCACCCGGCGTTGGGCTTGCGCTCTTTTTCCCCGACCAGCCCGGCGGTGACACCCCGCCCTCCGGCACGTCGTTCTCCGCGCCTATCGTCACGGGCATTATCGCCCTGATGCAGAGTGTGCGCCCCGGCTTACGTCAGGAGGATGCCCTCGACATTCTCAAGCGTACCGCCCGCGATGTCGGCACGCCCGGTCCCGACGCCCAGACCGGCGCGGGCATCGTAGATGCCGGGAAAGCCTTGCAACTGCTCCTTACAATGCCGCCTGTTCCGTTTCCATTGCCGTCCGTCGCGCCGTATCGCACTATCTACGACCGCTACGATGGACCCGTCGCATCGGGCGCGGCGAAGCGGGGGTATATCTGGGGGCCGCTCCCCGGCGGCACGACCATCGAGCCGTACGCCGAGGCTCCCGGCGGTCAGCGACAGGTATGGTATTTCGATAAAGGGCGGTTGGAATTGACCGACCCACGCTCCGGGCAGATCACGAGCGGGCTGCTCGTCACCGAGATGATTACCGGCGACGTCCAAACGGGCAACGCAACCTACAGCCACCGTGACCCCGCCAATGAGCGTGTTGCGGGGGACGATGTGCCGAATGCCGTGCGTTATTCGTCGCTCATCGCCGCCCGCGTCGCGCCGCCGCGTTCAACCGGTAGCACCATCGCGGAGCAAATCAACCCGAACGGCACGCGCACCGCCACGCCGCAGTTCGCCTCCTACGCCGTCACTACCGCGATGCTCGTACCGGAGACGAATCACGCCGTCGCATCCGTCTTTGCACAATATCTCACGAGCACTGCACCTGTGCAGCAAAATGGCGCACGGATCGAAGCGCGGCTGTTCGACCCGACCTACTTCGTCGTCGGTCTACCGATTACCGATGCCTATTGGACGCTCACCACAGTCGGGGGGCAACAGAAACCCGTGCTGATTCAAGCATTCGAGCGGCGTGTGCTCACCTACACTCCCGACAACCCGGATGGGTTCACAGTCGAGATGGGCAATGTCGGGCAACACTACAGTGTCTGGCGGTATCGCGGCAGCTAATAGGTTGCCCCGGTTATTCCGCCACCGTAATTCGCAGCCCGTCGTACGCCAGCCGGACATGCGGCGGTAAGGCCGCTTCATCGGTTGTATGAACGATCTGATCACTCATGTGCGTCAGAAATGCGCGGCGCGGCTGCACATCCGCGATCACCTCCAACGCTTCCGCAATACTGAGATGTACCGGGTGCGGACGATGATGCAGCCCGTTCAGCACGAGCATATCCAGCCCCCGCAATAACTCGCGGGATTCCGGCGGCACGGTCTTCGCGTCCGTCACATAGGCGAATGTCCCAAAACGGAAGCCGAGCACCCCACCCCGTCCGTGCGGCACGGGTACCGGCACGACCGAATGCCCGCAAACCGCAAACGGCCCATCCACAAGACGCAATGCCATCTCCGGCTTGCCCCCGAAAAATGACAGCGGCGGCTCGTCGAAGATATATGCGAACCGTGCGTGAAGCGACACCGCCGTCTCCGCACTCGCATACGCGGGAATCACTGCCTGTTGCAAGGAGTTGAATGCCCGGATGTCATCCATCCCAGCGGTATGGTCGGCGTGCGCGTGAGTAAACAACACCGCATCGAGCCGGTTCATCCCCGCAGCAAGTGCTTGCAAGCGCAATTCCGGCCCGGTATCAATGAGGATGTCGGTGCCATCGTCGAAATGTACCCACGCAGACGCCCGCATTCGCCGGTCTCGCGGGTCCGCAGAGAGGCTGGCGGGGCTGGTGCGTCCAATCGCGGGTACGCCGTTCGATGTACCGGAGCCAAGAATCGTTATCGTAGCCACGTCACGCACTATGCCACGCCGCCCCCACCCGCGCAACCCCGCATCATTGCAACCTGCATCGCCCTCGACCCACAGGTAGGACGATCAGCTGTTGGCGACGTGTTCCGCGAGCACCGTGAGCAGGTTTGCCGCTTTGGGCTGCGGGTCGGGCGTAATTTGATGGATAGTGTCAACCTCGTACAGTGGCCATCCCGCCGCTTGTGCACGTTGCCACGAGATTTCCATTGCCCCGGCGAAATACATCCCCGCACCCTTGTCCGCCGCGTAGCGCACATACACCTGCGGCATTGTGAGGGGAGCGGGATTGTGCAAGCGCAGCGGTTGCGTCCACGTCTTGAATGGGTGCGGGGTATTGCGCGTTGGCACATCGTCCGCGCCACGCGATACCGGAATCAGCCAGCCTTCCCCCTCGCGCTGTACGCGCTCCGTTACCTCCGCACGGCTCTGCGGCGCGGAAATGTCCAGCAGCGATTCGCCATCGTGCGGCACGAGTGCATCGAGATAGACGAGCCGTGCGATACGCTCCGGCACACGATCCGCAACCCCGCGGATAACCATGCCACCGTAACTGTGTCCCGCGAGCACCACATGCTGCAAGTCCTCGAACACGAGCACATTGACGATATCCGCGATGTGCATATCGAGGTCCGTCGCGGGGGTCGCGAGATGCACACGCTCACCGAGACCCGTTAGCGTCGGCGTGTATACAGTATGTCCCGCTGCCACGAGTTGCGGCGTGATCACCTGCCAGACCCACCCGCCTGCGGTCGTCCCATGAACCAGTACTACAACCGCCATTGCGGTTCCCCCTCTCGTCTCAGCTGCCTTAATGACTATACAGAAAGTGGCAAAAAAACGCCGCAGCAAGAATATACTGCGGCATTGCTCCGTCTATCGGTGTGTCAGACAGTGTGCCGGTTACCCTGCGGCGGCAGAACCGGACGCATCGAAATTCTGTTCCAGCCGCTTGAGCAACCGCCCCAGTTCCGCTTGCTCGTCAGGCGAGAGCGTGTTAACAACGCGGGTCAGTTCATTCTCGCCTCGGCTCTGAAGGCGGTGCATCAAATCCTCACCTTTTTTCGTTAGGACATTCAGCACCACACGACGATCCGATGGGTCATCCTCGCGGCGCACGAGTTCTTGCCGCACGAGGCGGTCAACGATCCCCGTGATGGTCGGCGTCGAGACATTCAGATGCCGCGCCAAGACACCGACACGCAACGCGCCGTTCTCTTGCAGCAGCATCAGCACCTTCATCTGCGGCATCGTCACATCGAGATCCATCCATGTGCCGCTCGCGTCGCCCGTGACGCGGTACATCAAATTCTGCAATGCCTGCACCGTATCGTTCGGTTTGGCATTCGCAGCGGTTCGTGCCGCCATGTTTCCACTCCTTTACGCGCTCATACCTATAACGCGCTTGTAACTATCGGATCGAACGACTATCGAATGTACCGAAGCCGTTACTGCAAGCGTATCTACCATTGCCAGTAGAGTACCACATACCATCCCATCAACTCGTGCACACTTTGGTTATACCACACGAAAACCATGCTGGCAATACAGGATTAGGCTATACTTGGACAGCGGCGCGGCAGCAATGGGTTTAGCAACAAAAACTGCTCTGTCTGCCACGATTTTTTGCCCATCGGGTTGTTCGGGCAACACGGAGTATCGCTGGCGTATGCTGTTCGTGCAGCGTCCCTGATTTCCTGCAAGGGAGTAATCGTGAACCCTGTCCACCCACCGTCACCGCCTGCGCCGGAGGAACACCGCTGGCTAACTATGCAGGAGGCGTGCGCCCTGCTTGGCGTCAATCAGTCCACATTACGCCGCTGGAGCGATGCGGGCAAGATACCGGTCGTCGTTACCCCCGGCGGGCATCGCCGCTATGCCGCCGCCGATCTGCTCGCCTTCACGAAAAGTACAAACCGCCCGCGTCGCCGCATCAGCACGCAGGCACTCACCGAAGCATCCCTCTCGCGCTATCGTCACGATAAGTATGTCACCGATATACGGCAACGACCATGGTACGGCGAGTTCGATGCTGCGAGCCTCGTCGAATACCGGCAGCGCGGGTTAACGATGGTCTCGCTTGCAGTGCGCTACATATCAGCACGCACCGAACGTGAGGCGATTCTCACGGAGGCGTGTGCGATTGCGGCAGAGTATGCCCACGAGAGCGCACAGCACGGACTCGGTATGAGCGATGCGGTGCAGATGTACCTCCGCGCACGCACGCCGATCATTCAAGGGGTCATCCAGTTTCTCGAGGGTGGCGCGGTTTCGTCCACCCGCGCAGGCAAAGTATTCAACGATGTGATGGACTTTATGGACCGCACAATGGTAGCAATGATGCAACAATACGAGCGCGAGACTGCGGCACCGCTCCCTGCACAAGAAAGTGCCGTGTAGCACGGGGGCAGCACCAGCGACGTTCCCCACGCTCACGGCTTCCCCGGCACGGCACGAACGGCACCGCACGACGGTGGCGGACCGCCGGGGTATAGTTCGTGGATGCGACGATTAGTCCGCGAGGAAGAACCGATCATCGAAGATCATCTCATCCTCAAACCGATTGAGGTCGCCATCGTAGCTGACTTCCGATATGCGCTCGGTAGGGCGGGTAAAACTGTGCGGGGCGGGCGGGAAGTTTTCCGCAGTCAATTTCGTGCGCTGCGTCCCTTCATTCGTCGGGGAATACGCGGTGATGAACCGTTCAAACGCCATATATGGCCTCCTCATGTGATATAGGACCCGTTTTTATATATGTGCTTCATTGCGCTCCAGCGCCGTTGCTGTATGTGGAGCGTATCACAAATGCACAGCATACGCAATACATCTGCACATAGATTGCAGCAACTCTCGGAATCTGTACAGAAGAACGCGCCGCTCCTGTCCCGACGGACAGCGCAATGACATCGCGCCCTGTCGTATCGTATGGAAGGAAAGGAGCAATCGTGATTCTTTTCGTCCTCGTCGCACTACGTTACGGGCTACACATCGTGCTGGTTCGCTCCGGTTTGCCCGTCACCCTGAAAGTGCAAAATGATTTCTTCATCGCTATGGCAGTTGGCGTGCTGGTTGGGCGAGCAGGCTATGTGTTTCTGCACGCCCTTGCCCTCGTGGGATGGAATATCAACGCATTGCCGGGTCGCCCCCGCGCATAACATGATCGGTTTGTTCCATCTCGCGCGCCTCTCGCTTATCTCGCGTTGCGGGCGTGGTCACATTGCGCGAGGAAATCATAGACAATGCGGTTGAACTCGTCGGGGTGTTCCATGTTCGGTGCGTGCGCGACGCCATGCATGACTACTTTTCTTGCTCCCGCAACACCCGCCACAATCGCATTCACATTGTCGATGGTTTCGGGACATCCTCGTCCCCTGCGAGCGCAAGCGTCGGGCAATGGATTTCCGCCAGCCGCCCGTATGCAGGCGGGTCGAGGCGCACCGGCGTCCCCTCCGCAAGAGCGGCGGCGTGATTCTCATGCAGCATCGCCCGCACGCGCTCACGCACCACTGCATTCACTTGGTCCGGCGTGCGGTTCGGGCCGTCTATCCAGACTTGCAATGCCAGTTCATCGAGGCGGTCATGGTCGCCCGCCTTCTCCGCTGCGTCTGCCGCCTGCCACAATTGCGCGAGATGCGGCGAAATCTTCGATGCATCGGGTTCCGGCGCACCGCTCAGCCCCGGCACAACGGCGATGAGCGCGTCTACCATCTCCGGGTGTTCGAGAGCAAAATCCACTGCGATCCCGCCACCCATGGATGCCCCCATGAGGTAGCACGATATGATACCGAGATGGTCGAGCACCGCACGAAGGTCGGCACGCATGTTGAACGGCGCATCCGTGTGCTGGACAGACTTGCCGAAGCCGCGCATATCGTACCGAATGACGCGATACTGCTGCGCGAATGGCTCCCATTGGGCATCCCAGTACCCGCGATGCGCGATAGCCGCGTGAATCATCACGAGTGGATGCCCTGCCCCAGCAGTTTCGTAATACGTCTGGATGCCGTTCGTTTCGACATAGCCATGCTACGTTTCCATATGCATCTCTCAATTCTCGGCAGCTTATGGGTATTTACGGTGATTTCTGCGGCGACCAGCGCGGTGTGCGCGTATTCGCGCTATTGTTTACAAGGTTGCGAACTTGCCCGCTGGCGTCGGCGACGAACAGTTGACCGATGACGAAATCGCCGCCCGTAAACGCGAGCGTGCCGTCCGGTGACCATGTAGGATCGCGGGCGATGCCAGATGTCGCAGGCAATGTCCGACGTACGCCGCTCCCTGCAACGAGAATGACGATCTCGGCTTGGTCACGATTGCGATACGACCAGAACGCAAGCGACGCGCTATCTCGTGCCCATGCGGGGCCGCCGCTCTCGGTTTTCGCGTCGCTGACGGCGGCAAGGTCTCCTCCGGCAGCGGGAACGGTATAGACGACATGCTGCGTCGGATCGAGGCTGCCTTTGCCGTCGGCACCGACACACGCGACGACTGCAATCGTCCTGCCGTCCGGCGACCATGCCGGGTTGCTCATGTCGCACGCAGGCGCGGCGAGGCGGGCGGGCGTTTTCGGCGCGTCGAGTTTGAGGACATAGAGGGCGCGAGGCTTCTTCCCGCGCTCGGAGACAAAGGCGATCTGCGTGCCATCCGGCGACCACACGGGTTGAAGGTCATCGCCGTCTGCCTTGCTAAGGTTTGTTTGCTCGGTACCGTCAGCATTCATGATGTAGATTTCGGCGTCGCCGTCCCGCGAGGCGGTGAAGGCGATGCGCCTGCCGTCCGGCGACCAGCGCGGCGAGAGATTGTCCCCTTTGGTCTTGCTGATATTGCGGGCGGCGGTGCCGTCGCTATTCATCGTCCAAATGTCGCTGTTGCCGTCGCGGTCGGAGACAAAGGCGATCTGCGTGCCATCCGGCGACCATTGCGGGTCGCTATCCCTGCCTTTTGTCTTCTGTGCGTGGGTGAGATTGACGAGACGGTAGCCATCGGCACCTATCGTCCAGATGTCATCGGTGCTGTCGCGGTTGGAAACGAACGCGATACGATAGGCGAGTCCGAGGGGTGCAGTGCTGGCGAGGGGACCTGCGGTCGGTGTTGGCGCAGGAGTACGGGCTGCGGCGGGCGGTGCGGAGACGGGCGGCGGTAACGGCACGGTGACGATTACTGTGGTACTCACTGGTTGCGTCGGCGCAGGCGTCGGCGATGCCGCGACAACCGTGCCGATTGCGCCGGGGATAGTCGGACGCCCCGCCGTACTGCTCGGCGCGGCGGCAGAACCCCGGCTCGCCGTCGCCACCGTTGTTGCCGCCGGTATCGTCGCAACAGGGGTCAGGGTAGCAACAGGCACCGCCGTGGCAGTGGGTAGGGGGGTCGGTGGGAGGCTTCCCGGTCCGGAACACGCCGCAAGGAGCAATGCGACAACCATCCCGGATATGCTGCGCCACCCGCGTATGCCACCCCACGTTGTATCCGCTCGTCGTTCGCGCTGCACTCAGTCCCCGCGACGTTCGCGCACCGTGGGCGGCGGCGGCGCATCTTGTAGGCTATCCAGCACCCGGCGTACGCGCCCGCGATTCTCGCTGACGGTATCATCGAGTTGCTCCAAGAGGCTATCTACCCCGATAACTGCTTCGAGCGCGAACTGCCGCGCCCCATTCAACACGACATCGCGCTCCTCATTGGCATTATGGAGCATCGCCTCGGTGCGATGTTTCGCTTCTTGCAGCAGCCCGTGTTCGCTCGTGAGGTATTCCGCTTGCTTGCGGGCAAGCGTGACGATTTCCTCCGCCTGATCCTGTGCGCTCTTGATGATGTTCGCACGCTCCTGCATCACGCGCCGCGCCTGTTTGATTTCGTTGGGAACCGACGCCCGCATCTGATCTACGATCTGCTGCAACTCTGCCTCATCCACCTGCACGCGCCCGCCGAAGAAGCCACGCTTGCTCTCTTGCACCATCCCCGCGAGACGATCAATCAAATACTGAATATCAACTGTTTGTGCCACTCGTCAAACCCCCTCGTCCCGGTTACGCTTGTGTATGCGAGAGCATTTTCGCACGGAGCGCACGATATACATGCGGCGGCACGAGATTGCTCACGTCACCGCCGAGAAGAGCTACTTCGCGTACGAGGCTGGAGCGGATGTACGAATGCGACGAACTCGTCATCACGCATACCGTCTCGATCGCACTGTTCAACTGCGAGTTGACGTGCGCCATCCCGAGTTCGTACTCAAAATCGGAGACTGCACGAAGCCCGCGGACAATGGCTTGCGCCCCGGTACGGTGCGCGTAGTCTACGATCAGCCCCCGAAAGCTGTCAACGGAAATATTTGGCACCGCTGCGAACGAATTGGTCGCCAGCGCGATGCGTTCCGCAACCGGAAAGAGCGGTTGTTTACGTCCGCCGTCGCCGTCGTCGTAGACCGCAAGAATGACACGCTCGAACAACCGCGCCGCACGCACCGCGACATCCACATGCCCATTGGTGATCGGGTCGAAGGTTCCCGGAAAGACTGCTACCGTCACGGCTCGCTCCCTTTGCCTATGAAACGCTCGAACGGTCGTCCGGTTGTGGGATATATCCTTCTTGGTAGATCGAGAAGCAAGAATCACCGTGGCATCGTTTGCGGAGCAACCCAAACGTGCCGACCATTTCCGGCAAGTCTACCTGTGGCGAATGCCCGATGACCAGCACGGCACCTGCCGCGATACCGTTGTGCGGGGCGCGGGCGGCGATCTTCTCCATTGTGGCGACGATCTGCGGGTCGGCATAGGGCGGGTCCATCATCACGGTATCGTACGGCTGCGGGAAGGTGCGGGAGAGAAACGTATCCACCGTCATTTTATGCACTTTGGCATGGTCGGTATATTTCGTATGCGCGAGGTTCGCCTCGATAACCACCACCGCATCGGCGCGATGCTCCACGCTATCGAGCCATTCCGCACCACGCGAGAGGAACTCGATACCGATTGCGCCGCTACCTGCGTAGAGATCGAGCACACGATGCGACTTGATGCGAAACGATGCGAGCATCGAGAAGACCGCGCCCTTGATTTTGTCTGCCATCGGGCGCGTCAGCATTCCCTTCGGTGCGCGGAGATTATGCCCCCGCGCCTCGCCTGCAATTACGCGCATCGCGTCTGCGCCCGCCGAGGACTGAGATTGTCATTCGAGCGCATATATCGCCATCCTTCACCGTCATCCGCATACACGTACGACCGTACGACCGGGGCATCGTCTTCCCACTCTACCCTCCCTGCGCTCAACTCCGGTCACCTGCGCCCGCATCGCGTGTCCAGAAGGCGGCGAGACGGGCGTGCAGCGGCGCGTGATCGGGTTGCATCAGATGGGGATCGGCATCCAGCAATGCTTCGGCGGCGATGCGAGCGCGTTCGAGCGTGCGCGTGTCACCGAGAGCGGCGACACGCAGCGGCAGATCGTAACCGCTCTGCGCTGTCCCCATCAGATCGCCGGGACCGCGCATCTCCAAATCCGCCTGTGCCAGCACGAACCCATCGTTCGTCTCCTCCATCAACAAGAGGCGTTTCCACGCGGTCTGGCTGGCATCGTCCGCGATCAAGAGGCAGATAGAGGCATCGCTACCACGCCCGACGCGCCCCCGAAACTGGTGCAACTGGCTCAGCCCGAACCGATCCGCACCCTCAATCAGCATGACAGTAGCGTTCGGAATATCAATACCGACTTCCACAACCGAGGTAGCGACGAGCACATCGTACTCGCGGTTGCGGAATGCCGCCATGATGCGGTCTTTGTTTTTCGGCGGCATCTTGCCGTGCAACAAGCCGACACTCAGTTCGGGAAAAACGACTTCTTGCAGCCGCTTGTGTTCCGCGACCGCAGATTTCGCCTCCAACACCTCGGATTCCTCGACGAGTGGGCAGATGACGAACGCCTGATTGCCTGCCACAACCGCATCGCGCACGGTGTCGTACGCCCGTTCGCGCTCGTCGCCGGGAATAATGTGCGTCACAATGGGCGTGCGTCCCGGCGGCAATTCATCTATCGTGGAAACATCGAGATCGCCATGCAATGTGAGGGCGAGCGAACGCGGGATCGGCGTTGCGGTCATCACGAGCGTGTGCGGCGAGACATGCGCCGCCTTCGCCCGGAGCCGCGCCCGCTGCCCAACGCCGAAACGGTGCTGCTCGTCCACGACCACGAACCCGAGATTGCCGAAGACTACGGGGTCTTCGATCAGGGCGTGTGTGCCAATGAGCATGTGCACGACATTGCGGCTCAGTCCGTCCAGAATCGGCGTGCGATGGGTCTTGCGCGTGCTGCCGGTGAGCAATTCGATAGTGGGGCGGATCTCCTTAGGCAACTGGTCGAACAGCCGCCGGAGGGTGCGATAATGCTGCTCCGCGAGAATCTCAGTCGGGGCCATGAGCGCGGCTTGGTAGCCGTTGCGGAACGCGACATACATCGCGGCGGCGGCGGCAACCGTTTTGCCGGAGCCAACATCGCCTTGCACAAGCCGCCGCATTGCGGGGCCGCCGCGCATATCTGCGAGGATCGTCTCCAGCACCCGCGTCTGTGCCCCTGTGAAGGTGAAGGGTAGTGCACTGGAGAACGCGGCGAGTGCGTCGGGATCGGCAGGCATCGTGCCGCCTCGCTCTCCACTCTGCCACTCATGCTTACGTTGGAGCATCCCCAGTTGCATCAGGAAATACTCGTCAAAGGTCAGCCGTTCGCGGGCTTCGGCGTAGCGGGTCTGATCGGTGGGGAAATGGAACTGCGCGAATGCGTCGCCGAGCGGCACGAGGTGCTGCGATTGGCGCACATCGTCGGGCAACCAGTCCGAGATACGCCCAGTGGTGGCGAGGATCGCCTGATGTACCGCGTTCCGCACCGACTTCTGAAACAGCCCATCGGTGAGCGGGTAGACCGGCACGATGCGGCTACCGAGATCGGTTCCCGGCTCGATCCGTTCCCATTCGGGGTTGGTAAACGTGAGCAAACCATTGAAGGCGTCCACCGCGCCGGAGAGGGCGACGGTGTCGCCAACCGCGAGTTGTCGCGCCACCCACTGGCTGAACCATGTCACATCAATGATGCCGGTCTCGTCCGCGATCGTCGCTTTTGTACGCGGTTTGCCGGTGCTGGTGGGGACTTCCGCGATGCGACGCACTTCTCCCACGACGGTGACGACATCGCCAACAGTGAGCGCGTCGAGCGGCAGCAACTGCGAGAAATCGTCGTGGCGGCGCGGCACGAGCGCGAGCAGATCACCGACCGTGCGAACACCCATTTTCTCGAACAGTGCGGCGTTTTTTGGTCCGACACCGCGCAGATACAACACCGGATCATCGGGCGACATCGGCTTGACGACGGGCGCGACTTTCGGCTTCGGCGGTGCAGCGGGCGATTTCAGAGCGGGCGGCAACGCGGCAACGGCGGGGCGAATCGGTGTCGGGAGCGTATTCGTGCGTACTGGCGCGGTATACGTTGCTTCGAGCGTAGCGAGCGGGAGAGGCGGCGAGGGCGGTTCGGTCTCCTCGCGCAGCAATTTCCCGGCGAGAGTGAGGGCTTGCTTGCGTCCGGCGGAGTCGAGCAGCGTGTAGCGGCGCAAGGCACCGTGTGCGCCGGGAGGGATGAACGGGCCGTATTCGTGCAGAATCGTCCGCATCCCGCCCTCAACGACATTATTTTTAAACCCGCGCCGCCATTCCTCTCGCAGCAGTTCGAGCAGGGTATCGCGTTTCGATTTCTGCCCGGTTATCGCGGACGACGCCATCATCATTCCCCGGTGTTCGTACAGACTGCCTGCGCGAATTGTACCACGCACGATACACGATGCACTAAGCATCATGCATCGTGCATCGCATCTGTTACGGGTAGCGTTACGCTTTTTTCAGGACAATCGCGCCGCTTGCACGGGGACCAAGATGCACCGCGTAGACGCTGCTGTATGCTGTCACAAGCATCCGCTCACGCGGGATCACCCCGGCGAGACGATCCATGAAACCTTCCGCCTCGGCACGGTTCGCTGCGGTGCCATCGTAGATAAACCCGACGGCGGCGGGATCGGGGAAGGTTTTCACCCAGTCGAGCATCGCGTCAATCGCTTTGGAGCGGGTACGCGGCTGCTGAAATGGCTCCAACGCGCCGCCGACAAGCCGCAACAAGGGCTTGACCGACAACACGGAACCGACGAGCGACCGCGCTTTGTTGATGCGCCCACCGCGTTCGAGAAACTTGAGCGTCTCGACCAAGAAAATAACTTCTGCCTGCGAGATCAGTTCGTGCGCCCGCGCTGTCACCGCCGCCAACGACGCCCCCGTCTCGGCAAGTTTCGCCGCTTCGAGCGCGATAAACCCTGCGCCGATAGAGGCGGAGAGCGTATCTACTGCCTCCACCGGAAACTCCCCCGCAAGATTCTTCGCGGCGAGGGCGGCGGAGTTATACGTGCCGCTCAGTTTGGATGAGAAGCAGATGCAGCAAACACCGGACGCGCCCTCTGCGTGCAACTGGCGATAGACTTCCTCGAATGCCCCGACGGGCGGTTGCGCCGTCGTCGGGTGCGGACCAGCAGCAAGTTTGGCGTAGAACTCGTCTGGCGATATGTCGCGCCCATCGCGGTACGAATCCGTGCCGAATAGAATCGCCAGCGGCACCGTTATGATGCCGTACTTTTCCCGTAGTGCGGGCGGAATATCGGTTGTGGAGTCCGTGACGATCCGTACCTGGCCGGGCTGTACCATGAAGCCTCCGGGGTTGGAAGCAACGGGCAATGAGGAGCGAGTAACGAGAAAATGCACGTTTCTGCCTTTCTCGTTACTCATTACTCGTTACTTGTTACTTCGCGTTATTCCACCGACAACACGAGATCATAATGCGGCTGCCCGCCCGCAACGACTTCAACGGCAGCATCGGGATAGGCAGCCTCCACGCGAGCATGAACATCGGCAAGAGATGCCTCGTCGCATCCCCCCCCGGAGTAGAGTGTGATGAGTTCGGCGTGCGCTGCACCCATCCGATCTAGCAGATCAAGCGCGATCTGCGCCGCATCAGTACCGGAAAAGGTCAGCACATCGTCCAGAAGCCCGATCACTTCGCCAGTCTTGACCGCAACCCCGCCGATGGTCGCATCGCGCACCGCACGGGTTACTTCACCCGTGTGGACATGCGCCGCCGCGTTAGTCATCGTTGCCACATTGCTTTCGATATCTGCATCATACAGAAAATCGCACATGCTTGCGATACCCTGAATGATAGACTTCGTTGGCACTACATGCGTGGGCTTCGCTGCCATCTCCGCCGCCTGTTTCGCGGTCATCACGATATTGCCGTTGTTCGGCAGCACGATTACCGATTCCGCCGGGGCAGCATTGATCGCGTCGAGCAATTCTTGCGTGGACGGGTTCATCGTCTGCCCACCCCGCACAACGATTGCGCCGAGACTCCGCAGTACCGCAGACAATCCCTCGCCCGCTGCCACCGCGACCACCGCGATACGGGCGGTTTCGGCTGGCTCTGGCGCGGCGGGGGCGTCGTGTTCTTCCAATGTCTCGACTTGCTCGTCCATGTTATCAATTTTCAGTTGATGGAGCGAGCCGTACTGCACCGCTGCCGAGAGCAATGCGCCGGGGTCGAGCGTGTGGATATGCGCCTTGAGGTACTTCTCGTCCCCGACCAACACCGCGCTATGACCCATCGCGGCGAATTTTGCCCGCAACGCGGGGAAATCAAGCGGCGCACCGGGGGTTGCGACAAGCAGGAAGTTCGTGCAGTAGCCGTATTCGTCCTCTTCGCTCTGGGCTTGAATACTGGCGACATCGAACGCCATCAGCGGCGCGACTACCGCCGGCAATTCCTCGGTGAGCACGCTACGTCCCGCGAGATGCAAACGCATTCCTTCAAGAATGATGACGTACCCCTGCCCCCCCGCATCTACCACGCCCGCCTCGCGCAGCAGCGGCAGCATCTCCGGAGTACGGGCAAGGGTTTCGCGCCCGCCGGAAAGGGCGGCATCGAGCACGGTTTGTACATCGCCACCCGCGTCCGCAGCAACGCGGGCAGCCTCCGCAACCCCGCGAGAGACGGTCAGCAATGTCCCTTCCATCGGCTTCATCACGGCGTTGTATGCCATCGCGGACGCCTGCTCGAACGCGGTCGCAAGCAGGGGCGCATCAACCGCCGGATGCCCATCAAGAGCTTTCGCCATCCCCCGGAAGATTTGCGAGAGAATCACGCCGCTATTGCCGCGTGCGCCCATCAGCGCACCGTATGCGGCTCGCGCTGCGACATCGCCCGCCGCACGTTCGGGCGCATCGCCCGCTTCGGCTGCCGCCTGATACGCGGCACGCATCGTGAGGAACATATTCGTGCCGGTGTCGCCGTCCGGCACCGGGAAGACATTAAGCGCGTTCACGGCGGCGTAATTCCGCTCCAGCCAGTCCATCCCTGCCCGCAGTGCGTGGAGCAATCCCGCGCCGTTCACGCTATCCAACCGCGATGATTGCGCCGGTACTCCCGAACCGACGCCCGGTGCGGAGTCGTGTTGCCGAACCATTTGCCCACTCATTCCGCTCCCTTTTCCCTTCCGCCATCGAAACGCAGACCATGCACATGCACATTCACCGCCGTCGGCGGCTTGCCGAGTGCCTGCGCGACCGCAAAATGCACCGTGCGAATCGCGTTGTGCGCCACCTGCGCGATAGGTAAGCCATATTCAAGCACGACATGCAGGGTGACCGTCACGTCGTCACCTTGCATCCGCACCTCGACGCCGTCACGGGCGTCGGGCGGGGTAAGATGCCCGAACCGCCGCCCGACTTTGCTGCGGATATCCTGCGGCACTAACTCAACGATGCCGTAACAGCCGAGCGCGGCACGATGCGCCACTGACCCTATCGCCCGCGCCGTCACGATGACTTGTCCGGTTGTGTGCTCAGTCGTCGTCATCGGCACCCCACACCCTCCTCACCCTTGCAACATGGCACCGACAATGCTACCATGCTCGCGGTCGCACGGCACGAGTGCGCTCTTTGATTGCAAACTGCACGTCCGCGCATTGTACCGAACTCTGCGGATGCTGGCAAAATGATGAAATGCAGGTGAACGACGATGAAGTGTGAAATTACCGGCAAGACGCGGATGTATGGGCATAATGTGTCCCATGCCAAGAACCGCACGAACCGCTTCTGGCTGCCGAATGTGCAGAAGAAGCATGTGATGATTAACGGCGAGATGGTCCACATCCAGATTTCTGCTCGCGCCCTCCGCACCCTGACGAAGACCGGGCGCATGGCAGCCAAGGGCAAGTAAACAAGTCCGAGGACTCAAGGTCTGAAGATTCGTGGTGAAGGCGGCGCAGAAGCCGCCTTTTTGTGCTGCCTAAATCCCGCAGTCTTGTTTGTCCTACTCGCTCAGTACCGACGCCGACCGGATGCATCGCGCTCCATGTCGCGCTCCATGAGGGACGAATCGTGTGCGGAACGGTCTTTCCTGCCACCTGAAATCTTGCTCCACACCCACGAAAGCACCGCGAACGCAACCGCAAATGCCACGGCATACCAGACAAGCGAATACACGAGACGAAACACAAACCCCAAGAGCCGCGCCACAAAGACCGACGCGATCAGTGCACCAACCACGAGAACGACCATTTCGAGCGTTGAACGCCCGCGCCGACTGCCCATCTATCTCACCATGCCTTCTGTATTCATCACTACGAGGATTCCCTCTCTCTCTATACTACGTTGCAACGCGCCGGGAGTTCCCTCACAATCGTACGAACACTGCACGCACGCGAACAGACACGAAAGGGAAACACGATGCGGCTTGCATTATTGCCCGGTGGCACGATCAATCTGGACAAGGGGCGTGTCGTCACGCCCGGTGTAGACACCGGCATTCGTACCGCCACGCCGGTGTGGTCGGCGTTGATCGAAACAGACGACGGGCGGTACATCCTTATGGACACCGGGATGCATCCCGACCACATCACCGACCCGGATGCGACCTATCGCAGCACGCCGTCCGAGGGGCGAATGCTCGCGGAGATGACCGAGCGCGACCTGCTACCGAATCGCCTCCAGTCGCTCGGTGTCGCGCCGGACGATATAGACACGGTGCTGCTGACGCATCTGCACTGGGATCACTGCGGGCAGACGCATTTGTTCGAGCGGGCGACGGTATATGTACGGCGCGATTGCCTCGAACAGTGGTCGGCGCAGGTTGATCCGCGTGTAGGGGCGCGGGATTTTCTATCGGCTTCGGCATCGTATGCCTATCTGCCGGATGCGGAGAACGCCCTCTTTGCGCCGGGGGTAACGGTAATTCACACACCGGGACACGCGGTAGGGCATGTGTCGCTGCTCGTGGAATTGCCGGAGACGGGGCCGGTACTACTGCCGGTGGACGCACTGCCGACGGCAGAGCACGTAACGGGCATCAGCCCCGGCGCAGGGGCGGATATGGGAGCGTGGGCGGAGAGCCGCAAACGGTTATTGCGAATCGCGGGGAAGACGGGCGCACGCCTGTTCCTCTCGCACGATCCCGCGCAGTGGGCGAAATTGCGCCACGCACCGCACTGGTACGCGTAGATGGTGCGTCATCGCGCCGCAGTGGTAATCGTGCAGGACGGCAATCTCGCGCTGATCGAGCGGCGGCGCGACGGGCGGACGTACCACACCTTTCCCGGCGGGGGCATCAAACTCGGTGAGACGCCCGCCGAGGCAGCCGCCCGCGAAGCGTGGGAAGAACTTGGCGTCCTCGTAGCGACGGGCGCGAATGTAGCGACGGTGACCTTTGCGGGGAGCATCCAGCATTTCATCCGCGCCGAGATCACCGGCGGCTTTTTTGGCAGCGGCGAGGGCAAGGAGATGACGGGCGATAAACCCGACAAGCGCGGCTCGTACCTCCCGGTGTGGCTTCCCCTTGTGGACCTCGGACTGCACGAGATCATACCGCACGAGGTGGCAGACGTGATCGCACAGGTCGAGCGCGACGGCTGGCCCGATGCGCCCTTCGCATTCACCGACGAGATCGCTATATAAGTGCAGCTACGCACGGTGCAGGTCACGGGGTCGGGGACGCAGGCTGCCCTTGCAGTTGGATGAGCAGATCACGGCGGTCGGTGCCGGGGGCGACGAGAACGGAGAGAAAGCCTTCCGCACCGGGGAAGTCCGGCACGCGCCACGCGCTCCATGCGAGCGGACCGTCCGCGCTCCCTGCCGTCCGCACCCATCCCGCCGCGATTAATTGCCCCGCGTAGAATGCTTCGAGGTCGCGCACCGACATATCAGTAGTGGCGATGGCAGTCGAGAAGGCGAGCGTTGGAGTCGTGGGCGCACTCCCTACGGCGACGCGCACCCTCGCGGGCGGCGCGAGGGCAGGGATGTAGTCGAGCATCGTCGGGCGCGACGCGGCAGACGAACGGGTGCAGACGCCGAGCGGCGCGGTATCAATATGGACCCGGATGAAGCGCGTGCTGAGGGCAGTTGCGCCGCCACTCGTCAGCAGCGTATAGCCATCGGTGCAGAACGCGCCGCGATTCGGCGTCGCGGGGGATGCGGGAGCGAAGCCGCGTGCGGGGCGGTCGTCCGGAGGGGGCAGTATCCAGCCCAATGGCGGCAGCGCACCCGCATAGAAATCGGCGGTCTCCTGCGCGGTGGAGGTGCTGTCGTACAGTACATCCCAACTCGTCGTTGCGGTGCGGGTGTGGTAGGTCGCGCTGCCGACCAACCGCGCATCGGGCGGCGATGGGAGGGGTAACGGAAGGTCTCCCGGCACCGCCTGTGGAAAGAGGTCCACATTACGCGGCTGCCCGGTTGGGTTGCCGTTGGCAGCGACAAGCAGGTAGCGGACGAGTTCGCGCTGCGCGGCATCGTCGGGCGCGTCCGCCATCGCGCTTCTTGCTGTCGCCCCAACCGAAACGTATACCATCGAAAACGCGACGAGAACCCTACCAATATGTTGCCAATGTCCGCGCATCGTCCCCTCCTTTCGCATTGCAGGGGCATCATACACGGCAAAAAGCCAGTTGTACCCTTGACGCGGGGGCGGTGGGGCGAGTACACTGGTGGTCTGTCCGCGCGGCTGCGGCGTTGATTGGTGTGCATCAGGGAGAAACCTCGCAAATGGCGAACTATACCGGCCCGAAGGCGAAAGAGATGCGCCGTTTCGGCATGGCGATGACGAACTCATCCAAGTACGTGAAAATCCTCAAGCGGCACCCAAACCCGCCCGGCACCGCGCCGCAGCAGGGCAACCGCCGCCGCTCGAAGCAATCCGAGTACGGCAAGCGATTGGTCGAGAAGCAGAAGCTGCGGTACATCTACAATGTGCTCGAGAAGCAGATGGTGCGGTACGTGCGCGAAGCGGTCGCCCGCCCCGGCAATACTGGCACGAACCTGATCGTGATGCTGGAATGCCGCCTCGACAATGTCGTGCATCGGCTCGGCTTCTCGTCCACAATCTGGGGCGCACGCCAATTTGTGAGCCACGGTCATGTGTTGGTGGACGGCAAGAAGGTAGATATTCCGTCCTTCCGCGTCGCACCGGGGCAGACGATTAGCCTCGCACCCAAGATGCGCGAAAACCCCATCATCCTCGATGCACTCGATCAGCGGTCGAATGTGCCGGGATACATGTCGTTCGACCGCAATGCGATGGCGGGCCGCCTGATGGCATTGCCGGAGCGTGCCGACATCCCTGTACAGGTGGACGAGCGACTGATCGTCGAGTTTTACTCGCGCAGCGTCTAGTTCCCCATCATGCGGAATGGAAAACGGAGAGGCGTATTTGCCTCTCCGTTTTTGTTGCCGTGGAATATGTCTCATCCTGTTCGCTGTCTCTCCGCCCCGATCAGTCCGCGATGACGACGGGATCGGGTTCGAGGGCGGGTTTCACGGCGCGATACGTCCAGAAGCGATGGATAGAGAAATTGACGATAGTGGCGAAGAACAGGGCGATAGCCTGCGCCACAACCGACGAAAGATTGAACAAATGATAGAGCGCGGTAGATAGCAGGATGGTGAAGAGCGCACCGACCGCCGCTGCGCTATGAAACCGGATACAGCGCAGAACCCACGACCGCCCCTTGTTCACGGGCGCACGGAATGTGAGGGTGTCGTTCAGGAAGAAACTGAGGAAGATCGAGCCTTCGGTGGCGAGCGTGACATAGACGACATGCGGCAGCGTGGACCGTTCGAGCAACGCGACTTCCGCGAGGTTGAACAGCGCAACGCCCCCGCCAATCGCAAGGAAACTGCCAATGCGGAACCACTCGTGGTCATGCCACTGGTCGAGCATCGCACGTAGACGCTGGGATAGATTCAACCAACCCTCATTTCTTTGTCCCCTATGCACCGATACTGCTCCTGCGTCTATAACGCACGAAGACGATCCGGCGTGACGCATCCGTTTCGCGTACGGCATCGCGGCACACTCCCTATGATACAATCTCTCGTGCAGACGTGGAAGGAGCAGCCCCGGTGGGAGAGGTACAGGTATACGCCGACGCGGTGCGAGACCGTATCGGTGAGGTGATCGTGGGCAAGCGCGAGGTCATTGATCTCACGCTTGTCGCGTTGTTGTGCGAGGGGCATATTCTGCTCGAAGATGTGCCGGGTGTCGGCAAGACAACGCTTGCCCGTGCGCTTGCGCGTGCGGTGGGCGGGGAGTTTCGCCGCGTGCAATGCACACCGGACTTGCTGCCGTCGGATATCAGCGGGCTAACCTATTTCAACCAGCGGGCGCAGGAGTTCCAGTTCCGCCCCGGTCCGGTTTTCGGGAATGTCGTGCTGGCGGACGAGATCAACCGTGCCACACCGCGCACGCAATCTGCGCTGCTCGAAGCGATGGAAGAGCGCACCGTCACGGTAGAGAACGAGACGCTGCCACTGCCGCGCCCTTTTTTGCTCATCGCCACCGAGAACCCGATTGAACTGGAAGGCACCTTCCCGCTGCCGGAGGCGCAACTCGACCGCTTCTTTCTCAAGTTGCGGATTGGCTACCCCGATGAGGCGGACGAAGAATCAATCTTGACGCGCTTCAGCGGCACCAACCCGCTGGACACCTTGCAACCCGTCGGGGAAATCAGCAATTTCCCCGCACTGCAAGCGGAAGTCCGCGCCGTGCATGTGGACGATGAATTACGGCTATACATCACGCGCCTCGTGCGGGCGACGCGGGCGCACGAGGCCGTCGCGCTCGGTGCATCACCACGCGGCGCACTCGCCCTCTACCGTGCATCGCAGGCGGCAGCCGCGATGCAGGGACGAACGTACGTCACGCCGGAGGACATCAAGTCGCTCTGGTCGCCTATCCTGACCCATCGGGTGATTCTGTCGTCTGATAGCCGGTTGCGCGGGCGGGACATCGTAGCGGTGTTGGAAGAAGTTGTCGGGCAGATTCCGGTACCGGTCGAGGCGGTCTGACGGATGGGAACGGGCGCGATCTACGGGCAGGCATGGCTGACAGGCGCGGCGGCGGTAATCCTGCTCGGCATGGTACTCAACCAACCCGCCGTGACCGCTATCGGCACGATTACACTGTTGACGATTGCGATGTCGTGGCTGTGGAATCGCCATGTGCTGGACGGGTTGCGCTTCGAGCGGCGGGTGGATGCCGACCGCTGTTTCGCGGGGGAATCGCTCTCGCTCACGCTGCGCCTCACGAACAAGAAACTGCTGCCGATGCCGTGGGTGCGCGTGGAGGACGATATTTCGTCCCGCGTGCGGGTGCGGGATTGGGAAGCATTCCAGTCGGAATCCCCCGGCGTGCAAATCGTCTCGTTTTTTACTGCCTTGCGCTGGTACGAGCGCATTACTTGGCATCTCACACTTTTCTGCCCGTCACGCGGGTATCATCGCGTTGGCCCGGTGACGTTGCGGGCGGGCGACCCCTTTGGATTCTTCGCCACGAAGCGTGAGCTGCCGGGAGAACAATACCTGACGGTCTATCCTCGCCTCGTATCCTTGGAGGAACTCGGCTTGCCGCCGCGCCACCTGCTCGGCGACACTACCGTGCGCCGCACACTCCTGACCGACCCAACACGCACCGTCGGCACACGGGAATATCGCCCCGAAGACCCCTTCCGGGCGATCCACTGGAAAGCGTCGGCGCGGGCGGGCAGTTACCAAACGAAAATCTTCGAGCCGACCGCGAACCTGCAAATTGCGATCTTCCTCAATCTCGACACCGTGACGCGGTACTACGAGGGGGTAGATCAGGAGCATCTTGAGCGGGCAATCAGCATCGCAGCGACTATTGCGAAGTGGGCAGACACCGAAAAATACGCCGTCGGCATCTTCGCCAACGGGTTGCTGGCGCAGACCGACCAGACATTGCGGATCATGCCCGGTCGGCGTCCCGACCAACTCGCCCGCATCCTCGAAGGGCTGGCGCGGTTGACCCCATTCACGTATGTGAATATCGCGGGAACCATCGAGCAAGAGACGCCGCGCTTCACATGGGGCAGCACGGTGCTGATTGTGACGATGACGATGACCGAGCCACTCCGTACCGCTATCGCACGGTTGGCGGGGCGCGGGTTGCGGGTAGTCATCGTCGCGCTCGGCTTCGTAGACGATCCGGGGGTAAGGGGTGTTGTCGTGCATCGCCTGCCGTGGGAAGTAGCAGCGACAGCGACGAAACCCGTTGCGGCAGGCATTGCAGACCCGACAGACTCACTGAAGGCGGTGGCAGATTGACTGCAACGTACACGCGCCGACTCGTTGGACAGTGGGACTGGCGCACCGCCGCGCTCTCGTTCGCGTTGATCGCCGCCGAGAGTACGCTCGTCTCGCTCGTCATCGGGCTGATAGAGACACCGGGGGCATTCGCAGACGGCAGCAGCGAGACGACGGGTATTCACCCACTTGCGGTCATGGCGGTGATGCTGTTCGCGGCGGCGATCCCACGTATCGCGGAAACGCTGCAACTCTGGTCGCCGGAGTTCGAGGCATTCATCGCGGGCAGCGTGGTGCTATCGCTCGTCGGGATGCTCTACAGTTGCGCCTTTGCGACGCACTATGCGCCGTGGGATGTCCGCTGGTTGCAGGAGACCCTCCACGCCTTCACAGTGCGCCCAACGACCGCCACGGCATCGGTTTGGCTCATCACATTTGTGCTCATCTATGCGTGGGCGCGTGGGCGGTTGCGCGATCAGCCCGCTCTTGATAGCACCTATACAATGCTTCGGGTCGGTCTCGTTGTTGTGGCGATCACAAGCGTGCTGACGCTGACGACGCAGGAAGCACGCAGCCCCGCGCAGCAATTCGTCCGCCCTCTGGTTGTCGGGTTTTTCTTCTTTGCGCTCAGCGCGGTCACGCTGGCACGGCTACAAGTCGAGGGGTTGCGCTCTCAGGGGCGGCTCGGCCCGCAGTGGCTTGTGCCGCTCATCCTGCCCGTCGCGTTCGTATTGCTGGCGGGACTGCTCGTGGCGGGGTTGTTATCCCGCCGCTTCCTCGACACGCTGACGGCGATTCTGCACCCGGTTTTCCTCGTCCTCAACTTCATTCTCGATATCATCATCACGGTCATCAGTTGGATTGCGTACTTTTGTTTCTTTATCTTCAATCTCATCTTCCTCAAACTCTCCGGTGGCAGGCAGACAGGGTTGCCGCAACTGCCGCAGTCGCCGCGTGATTTCTCACAGCAGAACCAGCACAACGCCGCGACACTGCCGGACAGTGTGCGAATCGTGCTGTTCATTATCATCGGGGCGGCAGTGGTCGCGCTGCTGAGCCGCTTCCTGTTCAATCGTCCGTCGGGTCGCACGCGGGGCAACGAGGAACGGGAATCAGTGATGGACTGGAACGACCTTGGCGCGGGGTTGCGGAATGCACTGGCGAACCTCGCCAACCGCCTGAGGAACCGTGGCACCGACCCGTGGGCGCATTTGCGCGGCGATGCGCGGTGGGAACACACGCTGCGAATTCGCACGATGTATAGCCGTCTGCTGCATCGGGGGGCGCGGGCAGGTGCGCCCCGTCCCCCGGCAACCGCCCCACGCGAACATGTTCCTGCTCTCGGCACCGTCTTCCCGAAGACCGATCCTGCGCTTGTCACGCTTACCGATCTCTATCGTGCCGCTCGGTACGATGAACGCCCCGCGACGGCAGATGATGCCGCCGCCGCCGAACGCGCCTTCCGCGCCATCACGGAGAACCAACCCACCGCGTGAACACTACACGTATCCCCGACCTGCTCGCCGATGTGCCACTGCCCGACACCGACGCGCATATCGGCATCTACATTCACATCCCCTTCTGCCAGAAACATTGCCCGTACTGCGATTTCGCAGTCGTGACGGGGATGCTGCACACGGCAGATACATATGTTGATGCGCTCTGTGCCGAAATTCGCCACGGGGCGGCGCATCACGCCCCAAACCCGCCCGTGACAACGATCTTTCTCGGCGGAGGGACGCCATCGCTGCTGCGAGCGCGACAGATCGGGCGCATTCTCGACACGGTACGCGAGGTGTTCGATGTGCTGCCCAATGCCGAGATCACGCTCGAAGCGAACCCCGGTCCCCTGCGCCTACACCATCTCGCGGGGTTCCGGGCAGCAGGCATCACACGTATCAGTCTGGGGATGCAGACATTCAATGCGGGGGGGCTGGCATCGCTCGGACGGCTCCACACACCGCAGGACGGCTATGATGCTATCGCCGCCGCTCGCGCCGCCGGGTTCGATAACCTCAGCCTCGATCTCATCTTCGGGTGGGAGGGGCAAACCATCGCGGACTGGCAGGCAGACCTCGAGGCCGCAACCGCACTTGGCATGGATCATCTCTCGGTCTATTCGCTGACTGTCGAGGAGGGAACGCCGCTCTCCCGTGCAGTCGCAAGCGGAGCGACGGTGTTGCCCGATGACGACACCGGCGCGGATTTATTCTTGCTCGCAAATGAGCAGTTGACGGCGGCGGGGTTCGTCCATTACGAGGTAAGTAATTACGCACAGCCGGGGCATCGCTCACGCCACAATTGTCTCTACTGGCAGAACGGTGACTATCTCGGTTTCGGTGTCGGGGCGCATAGCCACCGTCACGACCGCCGCTGGTGGAATGTGCGCGACTACCATGCATATCTCCAGCGCATCGCGGCGGGCGGGGCAGAAGAAGACGGCGAGAACCTTCCCCCCGCGACGGCGATGGGCGAGACGATGATGGTCGGGCTGCGGCTGCTCGAAGGAGTGAGCGAGGCGGCATTCCGGCAGCGGCACGGCGTCGCGCTCGCGGAGGCGTACGGAGGCATCCTCGCGGAATATATCGCACGGGGGTGGGTTTCCCACTCCGGAGGGCGCGTCGCGCTCACCGCCACGGGACGATTGCTGGCGGACGGCATCGCGGGACGCTTCCTAGAAGGATAACTGGTCGGATGAGCACAGGGTTACGCATTGCACAGGTCGCGCCGCTCGCGGAGCGTGTACCGCCGCTGAAGTATGGCGGCACGGAACGTGTCGTGGCTGCCCTTACGGACGAACTCGTGCGGCGTGGACACGATGTCACACTCTTCGCCACAGGCGATTCTGAGACTCTGGCAACGCTCGTACCGCTCGTGCCGACCGGATTGCGTCTGCTGCCCGGTGTCGTCATGCCGCGCGATCTCCACCCCGCGCAAATGATGCAATTGGGGCAGGTCTTCGGGCGGGCAGAGGACTTCGACCTCATCCACACACATACCGATTTTTTCGCGTTCCCGTTTACGCGCTTTGTCCGCACGCCGGTGCTAACGACGCTGCACGGGCAACTCGACTTACCGACCTTGCCGTTGATCTTCGATGCCTACCCGGACGCCGCCGTCAACGCGATCAGTGCCAGACAACGGCAGCCACTGCCGCAGGCACACTGGGTAGGGACTGTACACAACGGCATTGACCTCTCGCATTTCCGTGTCGGGGCGGGGACGGGCAGGTATTTCGCATTTCTCGGTCGCTTCTCACCCAACAAGGGCATTCTGGAAGCGATTGAGATTGCACGGCGCACGGGCATCCCGCTGAAGATCGCCGCGAAGGTGGACGATGACGACCCCGACTACTTCGAGATCGTGCGCCCCGCGATTGACGGGACCTTCATCGAGTGGGTAGGCGAGATCGGGGAGAGCGACAAGAGCGACTTTCTCGGCAATGCCCGCGCCCTGCTCTTTCCGATCCAGTGGCCGGAACCGTTCGGGTTGGCGATGATCGAAGCGATGGCATGCGGCACTCCCGTGCTGGCGACTCCCTGCGGCGCAGTGCCGGAGGTGATCGCAGACGGCGCGACCGGGTTCATCCGCGCGACGGTTGCGGGGCTGGTCGCAGCGGCAGACGATCTCGGCTCGCTCGACCGTGCCGTGTGCCGCGCTCATGTCGAGCGATACTTTTCCGCGCAGGCAATGGCGGACGGCTACGAGCGCATCTATCGCGCCTTGATCACGGCACGCTGCGGCGAAAGATGAGAGATACGAGATGGGAAGATGCTGCCGCTATCGCGCGGTCAGCCCGCCGTCAATCACGATGTCGGTGCCAGTGATGAAGGCGGCATCGTCCGACGCGAGATAGAGCGCGGCGGCGGCGATCTCCTCCGGTTGCGCCAACCGCCCGACGGGTTGTCGTGCGAGGTAGTCCGCCCGCGTCGCGGCAGGGTCGTCGCTCCCGGCAAAGACGTGTGCGAGGAGCGGCGAATCTACCGCACCGGGGGTAATGCAGTTCGCCCGGATGCCCTGCCCTGCGTACTCGACCGCGATTTGCCGTGTCAGCGCGATGATTGCACCTTTGCTGGCACTATAGACCGACCGCCGCAGTAATCCGATCAGCGCAGCAGTCGAGGCAGTATTGATGATGCACCCGCCCCCCTGTGCCAGCATGTGCGGGATCGCATATTTGCATCCCAAGTAGGTGCCGCGCACATTGACCGCCATCACGCGATCCCATTCGTCCGGCTCACATTCAACTACCGTCGTTTGGCTGACAATCGCTGCGTTGTTGCAGAGAATATCGAGCCGCTCCCACTGTGCGAGGGTAGTTTCAATCAGCGATTGCATTTGCGTCGGGTGCGACACATCGGTGAGGGACGCGAACGCCTCACCACCCGCACCGACGATCTGTGCGACGCTCGCTGCTGCTGCCTCGCCATTCCAATCCGCGACGACAACCCGCGCCCCTTCGCGGGCGAACTGCCGCGCCATCGCCCGCCCGATGCCCGAACCTGCACCGGTGATAATCGCCACGCGCCCGTCGAGTTTCGCCATTTATCGTACCGCAATTCGTGTCGCGTAGCTGCCCGCGCCGTCTCGCACCGCGTCAATATCCGCCATACTATGACCAATCTGCATTCCGCGCACCTCGATGCGGTTCAGCCACGGCACAAATGCCGGGTCACAATGTACGGTGTGCTCGCGCCCGTCCACATCGAGACCGAGCATTGCCTGTACGAAGGCGAAGACACTCGCTGCCGACCATGCCTGTGGCGCACAACTTACGGGATATGGCATCGGTGCGTTCTCGCTCCCGCGTCGCTCATACCCTGCATACAGTTCGGGCAGGCGGGACAGCGGCAAGCCGAATCCTGCTCCGAGTACTTCATGTACAACAGTCGTGGCAGCGTCACGCGCCCCGGCACGCGCCATGCCGAGAGCAATCAGCGCGTTATCGTGCGGCCAAATACTGCCATTGTGGTAACTGTCGGGGTTGTACCGCGCCGCGTGCGTCGAAAGCGTGCGGATGCCCCACCCGGAGCGCAGATCGGGCTGCATGAGCCGCCGTGCCAACAGCCTTGCCCGCGCTGGCGACGGCACATCACCGAGCAACAGATGCCCCGCATTGGAGACGACTGTGCGGACAGGTCGCTTGTCACGGTCGAGGGCATAGGCGTAGCACGCTTCGTCCGGCAGCCAGAAATCGCGCTCGATCTTCGCGGTAAGGGCGTCTGCCTCGTCCCCTAATTGTGCTGCCCACGCCCCTTCGCCCCGCGCCCCGACGACCGCTGCCAGCCACCGTTTCGCCGCGACGACGTACCCCTGCACCTCTACCAATGCAACCGGGCGGGCGACGGGGCTGCCGTCCGGGTGATGAAGTGAATCGCCGCTGTCTTTCCAGCCCTGATTAACCGCGCCGTGGCGGGCGTGCCGCCCGTATTCAATATATCCGTCGCCGTCTGCATCGCCGTATCGGTCGCACCAATCGAGCGCATGGCGCACATGGGGCAGCAAGTCGCGGTAGAGCATATCATCGTCCAGCCAGCGCATCGCTGCTGCGAAAAGCATTACAAAGAGCGGCGTGCTGTCCACGCTGCCGTAGTAGCGGGCGTGTGGCACGATGCCGAGGCGGGCGAGTTCACCAACACGAACCTCGTGGAGAATTTTTCCCGGCTCCTCGTCACGTGATGGATCAATGACCGCACCTTGATGCTCGGCAAGCGAACGGAGCGTCCCTGCTGCGAAGCGAGGCGTCAGCATCAGGGCTTCGAGAGCGGTGATGCAGGCGTCGCGCCCGAATGGTGCGACATAGAGCGGGATGCCTGCGGCAGGGAATTCCCCTGCCCCGAACGGGGTGAGCAATGCCCGCAGATCGTGCGACGAGCGGCGCAGCAGAGCATTCAGCCCCGCATGATCCGTGGTGATCGCGGTAACGGTGCGTGTCCATGTATGTGCAGCGGTGCGGGCGCGGTGGAGCGCATGTGCGGTTTGAATAGGGAGTACTTCCAACGCGCCCGCATCGTGTGGCACGACGACGAACGCAAGTTCGTCACTACCGTGTGCGGCAAGTGGTATCGTCCATTCCCAGCGCACGCCTGGTATCCGCCTATGCAGACCTGTCATTGAAAGGGCTACGCGGTCCGCGGCACGGTTCGCAGTGACCGACGACGAACGCAGTGCGCCGTCCCGCGAACGATAGCAGAAGCGGACGGCCTGCATGCTGAGTTCCGGCGCATCGGGCAGGTTGGGCATTCCCCGGTAAATGCCACGTATCTCGAACAGGTCGCGGAAGTCTGCCGCGAGATCAAGAGACACAGCGATGTAGCGCAGTTGCGCGGACGGATTATGAAACGTGTAGACAATATGAAGTGCGTTGTCCATCACTGCGGTTTGATGGACAGACACGCCCGACCGACGCCCAACCGCTCGCACCGAAACGACTGCCGGATCAGGCTGCGTCCACGTTCGTGCAGCAAGGCGCGTGCCGTTCACATGTAGCACCCATTGGCTGAGAAAGCGCGTATCGTGTCGGTATAGCCCCAGACCGCGCGGCGCGGCGTCAACATTACCGCGTGTGTCCAGCACCGCAAAGAGGTCGTCCGCTTTGAGCGTGATAGAATGTACACTCCGGGTGTCACGTTGCTGCGTCATCACCGCAGATATCCTTCCAAGCAGACAAAATGACCGAAGCCGCGACGAATCGCTCTGCTCCGGTCAATGGTATCGCAATGTGGGAGAGATTACGCTTGCGGGTTGCCTTCGCCAGCCCCGGCGATGGCTTCCATCTCCGGCGTGAAGGTACGCGCACGCTGCACTTCCGCAAGCTTCGCCGCACGGAGCGACTGCTTCTTGCTCATGCCGCGATCTTGCTGTGCGCCCGCGATCTTGTTGTTAAACCGCTCAACCTGCCCCGCACTGTCCACAATACGCTGCTCACCGCTATAGAACGGATGGCAGGTGGAGCAAAGGTCGGTGCGAAGGTTCTGCTTGGTCGAGCGCGTCTCCCATGTGTTGCCACACGAGCACGAGACCACTGCAGTAACGTAGTTAGGGTGAATTCCGGGCTTCATCGGTCTGTTCTCCTTTGGTGCGGGGCAACTAGCACTGGCTCCGGGTCACCTACCCGGCATTCAGCACCCCAAACCCACACCGGGTTCTCTATAGAAGATAACGTTAACCCGCTGCGATTTCTTCCGCCTCGACAGCAACAGTTTTCGCGGCGACCGTATAGACCGCAACGCGCTTCTTGTATCGCCCCGCGTGCTCAAACTTCACTGAGCCGGGGATGAGGGCGAAAAGTGTGTGATCGCGCCCGACACCAACATTTGGCCCCGGCATGATGCGCGTGCCACGCTGCCGAACGAGGATTTCGCCACTGTGGACGATCTGCCCATCGAATCGCTTTACGCCGAGCATCTTCGGGTTGCTATCGCGTCCGTTGCGGGACGAACCGACGCCTTTCTTGTGTGCCATAGTCTAGGTACCTCCTCATCGCCGCATTTATGCGGTGACAATCTCCGTAACAGTCAGGCGGGTGAGCAACTGGCGATGCCCCTTCATCCGGCGGTATCGCTTCTTCGCCTTCATGTGGAAGACGATGACTTTGTCCGCTTTGTGCTGCGCGTCTATCGTTGCCAGCACGGTCGCGCCCGCGACCACCGGCGTGCCAATGCTTGTGTTTCCCTCGCCTGCAATGAGCAGTACGCGGTCAAGCGTGATGACATCGCCCACCGAACCGTCCAGTTTCTCTACTTCAAGCGACTGACCGACGGCGACGCGATATTGCTTGCCACCCGTCTCAACTACCGCGTACGACACCGATACCCTCCGTTACTCTTCTGCGTTTTTCACTCGCCACAGCGCACTATGGCGCGAAATGAAATGGTACGCGATTTGTCGCCGCCTGTCAACGCACATTTCCACGGGGAGGCACATTGAATAAAATGCCTGTGTACGACAATTATTCCCCTGTTGTCAGGTTTTGCGCTGATAGACAGTTATGCTGGATTGCTCGAAGACCGGTTGTACGACGCCCGGAACTCTGCCGAATCACGTAGCGCGAGATTGACGCGATCACGCGGGTCGGTCGTGTCGAGCATCACCCAGCGCACCGCAGCAGCAACGAATATGCTGTGTCGCATCGTACAGGCGTGTACCCTTACAGGTCCACCGTCCGCTTATAGACTGCGATCTGCCCAGTGTCGTACACGACGGTGTAGTTTTCGAGGAAACTGGGGTTCTTCTTGACGGTTTCAAGCAAAATATCGTCGGCGAGGTACTTGTTGAAGACGATCCACCGTGCGTAGGGCGTCGGCTCAATCAGTGCCGTCCGCCACAACTCGGTATTGAAGGTTGCGACATATTCTTTGATTTTGATGTCTGCGATGGTCATGATCGTATTTTTGGAGTCATCCACGAGGATGCCACCGCCATCGTAGTTCTGGTTAAGGTAGATCGCGCAGAGCCGCACATCGCCCGCCCCACTCTGGTTCGACAACCCTTCCTGCAACACATCTACTGATGTGCGCGGCCAGCCGTCCACCCATTGGCCCCCTTGGACAACGAGCAGCAGCACAAATATTGGTACGACAACTGCCATTCCCAGACGTAATCGCAAACGGTGAAACAAGTAAGCGATGAAGACTGCAAAACCGGGAAGCATGATGAGACCGTACCGGATATTGAATACCCCGAACGGTGCCACCTGTTCGACTTGAATAATCGTCTGGGCAGTATAGAGCGCGAGCACGTTGAACGGGAACACGGCGAGATAGGTATATGTTACAAAGGAATCGGAGCGGAACCGGGTAACAGCGATATACGTGATGATACCGATAATACCGAGCGCACAGATGATCCAGCCATTCGTGTCGATGACTGCCCACGAATAGACTTTCGTGGAGAGAAAGACATTCGCTTTTGTTGGCAGCAACCCTTTCGCCTCGAAATCGAGTTGGGCGAACTGCGCCGAGAATGCGCTACGCTGAAACGCAATCGGGTCTCCGAAGTAAATCCAGTTGTACAGGATATACAGACCCATCCCATAGATCGGCAGGACGGTATAGGCGAGGGTGTATCCCTCGACCCGCGCAGGGTTTTTCGATTTGACAAGCACCGTCAGCGCGACTGCCAGCGCACTGACCACTGCGAAAAACCAGCCATCGTATCTACTACCGACCGCCAAGGCGGAGAGTGCGCCCGCGATGAGCAGCTGCGTTGTGCGCTCCTCCCGCGCCCAGCGCATCAGGAAGTACGACGATGCGGACATACACATGAGCAATACCGGCTCGGTGAGCGCAGTTGTCTGGATGTAGAGCAGGTTCGGGTTTGTCACGAGTACTGCAACACCCGCCCACCCCGCAAGGCTGGAGTTCGTGAGCAAGCGGATTGAGAGAAAGAGCGCGATAGATGTCGCGATGAAACATCCCAACCCGACAATGCTGCCCGCAAGCCCGGAGTGCCAGAGTTTGTCCACCCAGATAAACGGCAGCATCAGGAAGTGCGGCACTGGCAACCACACGATGCCGAGTTGCACGAAACCGGGGGTACGGTTGTCGAACACGCGGCGGGCAATCTTCAGATGCGATTGCGCGTCGTTGTACGCGAGGACAAAGTTATGAATGTACGAGTAGTAGAGCGCAAGCACACCGGCGATGAACGCGACAAACCCGACACCGAGAGGCTGCCAGTCTCGCGTTGCGGTCTTTTCTTCCGCACGCCGGGTGAACGCCGTTGCAGAGGAGAGGCGTGTCCCAAACCGTTGTGGAATCGTCAACTGCATGCCGCCCCCGAACCCACCGTGTCTACGCGAAAGCCTCCCTACAAAGAGACACTTGCATTCAAACAGATGACATGCATTACGTCAAGGGAAGGAGGATGTGCGAACAAAATTTAGATACGGATACAATCTCCTCAGCGAATAGACCGGGGGCGGAACAGTCCCGATGCAGTTCCGTCTTTTCCCGGCGATAGACAGGTCAATCTGCGGCGGGCGGACGCCAGCGGAGGTTCGGGCGGCGGGCGGCGGTTGCCTCATCGAGCCGTGTGAGTGGCGCGGTATACGGCGCACCCGTGACCGTTTCCGGCTCCTCACGCGCTTCGCGGGCGATGGCGAGCATTGCAGCGGCAAAGGCATCGAGCGTCTCTTTCGTCTCGGTTTCGGTCGGCTCGACGAGCATTGCGCCCTCGACGACGAGCGGGAAATACACCGTCATCGGATGGAAGCCATAGTCCATGATGCGCTTTGCAATATCGAGTGTCCGCACTGTAGGGCGTTGCCATG